>CAZYOX010000010.1:0-16891 GCA_964649285.1 uncultured Bryobacterales bacterium
CGCTACGAGGCCGCCTCGGGCGCCGACGCATTGGCGATCCTCACCGAATGGAACGAATTTCGCACGCCGGACCTGGACTATCTAAAGCGCAAGCTAAACAACCCGGTGGTCTTCGACGGCCGTAACTTATACGATCCGCAGAACTTGGCCAAGGCCGGCTTCGAATACTACGGCGTCGGCCTGCGCAGCCGTATCGACCCAGCGTAGTTCCCGTCGATTTGGGGCTTACGCCGTGAACGCTCGGTCACACCAAGGCTTGCTTCGTGACTCGCTGGTGAGTCTTTCGTTGGCGAACTTGGTGATGCTGCCGGAGTGGACGGAGCTCGGCAAGTTTCATTCATCGGCGGCCTACTACCTCGTCCAGCTGCCGCCGCCGCTGGCGGCAGACTGGGCCACGCTCATCAACACGCTTGCCGTTTCCGGTCTGGCGCTGCTCATCCTGCGGGGCGTTCGCGATCCGGATAGGAAGCAAGTATGGCCCTTGACGGCCGGCGTGTTGCTCGTGCTGGGAACGGCGTACGGCGTGTGCGTGTTCTGCTTGCAGGGTCTCAATGCTCTCGCGGAGAACTGGGCGTGGCTGGGGGAAGTATATAACGGCACATTCGTGTGGTTCGCCACGATGCTGATTGCCGCTCATATGGCGGCACGCAACCTCGATCGCGCGGTGCGCGCCGCTCCTTCCTTGCTGTTGGTCTTTTTGCCCGTCGCCGTGCTCAACATCGGACTACTCGCGGAGCGCGTCATTTATCCGCCCGGCGAGCCGCAGACGGTGCTGCGCGAAGAGGCCGCAGTCGCTCCGCCGGCGGAAGCAAAATTGGTTTGGCTGGTCTTCGACGAGCTCTCGGAACCAGCAATCGACGCTGCGGCCGCCCATGGCGTAGCCTTCAAGGAATTTCGGCGCTTTCGGGAGACGGCCGTTCACGTGAGTGATGCTCGCTCGCCTGCGATCTGGACCTTAGCCGCATTGCCGGCGCTAACCACGGGGCGGCCTGTGTGCGACGCGTCGGCGGATTCTCTCGATTCCCTACGCTTGGAAGTCCAGGACGAGGCGGAGCCGTCGCGTTGGGAGGCGCGCCTCTCTATTTTTGAACAGGCGGCGATGGCCGATCGAGCCGTCGGCATTGTCGGTTGGTACCACCCGTATTGCCGGATATTCGGGAAATTCGCGACAACTTGCGTATCGGGCGCGGATGAGATGTCGATCTTCCGCGGTTGGTTCGCTTTCGCCGATTCGATCGGCGCGTGGCACAGCGCTCTACGGCAGTGGACTCGGAGCATCGATGAGGAAGCGCACGCTGCGGGAGCGCCTCTCGACCAGTTACGCGATGCGCAGCAGCGTCGTTCCCGCATGACCCTCCGGCTGCTCGATGCCAGCGAGAAAGCCGCCAGGGACGACCGTTTGGGCTTCGTGATGCTCCACCTCCCGGTTCCGCATCCTCCGGGTCTGGCCATCAAGGGCCAGGGCAAGGACGGCGAGGCCGACTATTTCAGCAACATGAAGTTAGCCGACCGAACGCTGGGCATGGTGAGGACCGCGATGGAAGAGGAGGGTACTTGGGATGCGGCCACCATAATCGTCATAGCGGACCACGGCCTTCGGGATTTTTGGAATGAGCTGTCGATTTGGACTACGGAAGAGGAACAGTTTCGCCAATCTCTCGATGCACTGCATGTCCCTTTCCTGGTGAAGATGCCCGGCCAAGACGAGCCGCTGGACTTCGACGCCCCAATATCGTCAACAGCCATTTATGACCTCTCGGTCGAGGTCCTGGGGGGCCGCATCACGACCTCCGAGCAGGCATTGCAATGGTTTGAGCGCAATGCCGGCTCTCACCCGCCTGCGTGCTTATCGCGTTAGCCCGATCACCCTCGGGCATGTACGGATTAGTCGGCGAAGACGGGCTGGACCCAGGCGTTCCAGCCGTTTGAATCGGTGACGACCGCGCGGACGTAAGGCTGGCCGGCTTTGAGCCGGTATTCGGGCGCAAAATCGCCAGAGGTCGCCAAGACTTCGCCATTCGCACCGATGAACTGCGTGGTGAAGCGTGTTGTGCCCGTTTGGGGCAGCCGCAGCCGCAGGCCATTGGGCAACTTCTCGGCCTCTTCCAGTACGACCCCTGTGGAGGCGTAGAAGTCGCCGTTCTCAAGCGCGGCTCGCACGGCGGCGACGGAGAGTTCCGGAGCCTTAACCATGACCCAGCCGCGGCCGGGGTTCGAGTAGCCCTGACCCAGAGTCTTAAAGTGATGCGCATCGTCGACCGCGATGCCGTAGATTCGGCGCCCCGCGGTGAGCAACGAATCCCACATCTCGGCTAAGCCAGGTAGGTCGCCGCCGCCTTGGTTGTTGACCGTTGGATGTCCGTTGTAGACCTCGAACAGCTTGAGCCCGTTGACCTGGCGTAACTCTTCGGTCGTAATGGCCCAGCCGAAGTTCGGATGGTTTACCGAGGCTAGCGAACCGGTTGCGTGGATGCGGTCGACGTTTTGCTGCAGCGTATCCAATACGGAGGTTCCCTGGACGGGCTCAATGAAGGAACGCACGTCGAGAGCATTGATGTGGAGCGGTTTATCGGCGTATCTCGAGGTCACTTCTTCCCCCGGGACGAGCAGAAACTTGTCTTTGGCGCTGAAGACGCTGCTAAGGCCGCCCGTCTCGGTCAAGAAGTTGTGATCAGTCAACGACAAGAAGTCGTAGCGATGCTCCTTGTACCAGCGGACGACGTCGTCTGGCGCGGTGTCGCCGTCGCTGTTGATCGTGTGCGTGTGGAGATTGCCCTTGTACCAACGGCTGGCTGGCGCGCCGGTTTGGGCCGTGGCCATCCAAGCGAGCGCCGCGGCGAAGGCGGCGGTGATCGCGGTTCGAGCCATGAAAGTGCTGGGGTTCGGCATCTTCTTAACGTCCCTGACCGGAGTGACTAACGAGTAACAAATCTCCCCGGCAGTTGATGTTATCGCCAAATGGACCGGTACAACGATGGCTTCGCCTCGAACACTGCGAAGATATCCCGTAGCGCTTACGGACTCTTGCGATTAGCGTTGCCGCGTCAGATTCTTTCCATAGCGGGACGGGAATCCGAGAGCTCTGAAGAGTGCGCCCAAGTCAGCTAAAGCGACGGCGGCCCCGACACAACTCAGGCCTATTGCGATGTAGATCGCGAAGTCGGTGAAGCGGCTCATCGGCCTACTGTGGCGTTAGCCGCACTACTTGGTTGGGCTCGTTGAGAAGAATCCAGATGGCGCCGTCAGGGCCGGTCTTGATGTCGCGGACGCGGCCGTAGCCTTTCAGGAAAATTTCTTCCTCGGCGACTTTCTCGCCGTCGAGTTTCAGGCGCTTGATCTCTTGGAAGACGAGAGCGCCGGCGAAGGCTTGGTTCTTCCACTTGGGAAAGAGATCGCCGGTGTAAAACTCCAGCGCGCTGATGCCGGGCGAGGGCTTCCAGTATTTGACCGGCTGCTCCATGCCCTCCTTCTCGGTGATGTCCGTGATCGGCGTGCCGTCGTAGTCGATGCCGTAGCTGATGACCGGCCAGCCGTAGTTGCGGCCCAGTCGCAGCACGTTGATTTCGTCGCCGCCCATGGGGCCGTGCTCCGTTCCCCAGATCTCGCCGGTCACAGGGTGCTGAGCAATGCCTTGGACGTTGCGGTTGCCGACAGTGTAGATGGCCTGCAAGGCGTCGCTTCTGCCGACATAGGGATTGTCCGCCGGGATGGAGCCATCGCGATTGATGCGGTAGGTCTTGCCGGCCGGCTTGTTGAGTCGTTGCACGTCGTCGTTCTCGCGGATGTCGCCGATGGTGAAGTAGAGATAGCCCGCCTTGTCGAACAACAAACGGCAACCCCAACGGCCGCGGTTGACGAAGAACAACTCGTCAGCGACGGTAAACAGCAACTCCTGCTCGACCCACTTGTGGTCGTCGGTAATGCGTCCGCGAATGATGCGCGTCATCGCTGGACGCTCTTCGGTGGGGCCGCTGTCGCCGAGCGGGTGAACGTAGCCCATGTAGACCCAGCCGTTATTGGCGTAGTCGGGGTCCAATGCGATATCGAGCTGGCCGCCGGTGCCGTACTGGATGGTCTCTGGCGTCCCGGTAATCGGCTCGGGGTCGAGCTTGCCGTCGATGAGCCAGCGCAGGCCGCCGCGCTGTTCGCTAATCAGGGCGCGATGATCGTCGACCCACTCGATGCCCCAAGGAGCGGAACGAAAACCGTCGGTCACGACTCGCTCGATGTGGACGGTATAGTCCGCAAGCTTGAGCGTGTCGGGCTTAGCGGCAGGCGCCGGCGGCAGCGAATCGCGGCTGGCGATGACGTAGTCTACGATGGCTTCGACCTGGGCCATGGGAATCACCTTGGACCAGGCGGCCATCTCCGTGCCGGCGATGCCGTAGCTGACCGTGCGCAGCAACTGCTCCCGGTCGCCGCCGTACATCCAGTCGCTCTTGCGGAGCGCGGAGTGTTGACCGCCTTGCATTTGAGCGCCGTGGCAGCCAGCGCAGTAACTTTCGTAGAGTTCGGCAGCGGTCTGGGCGTATCCTGCGGCGGTCAGAACAAGTGCGAGGATTATCGTCTTCATCGCGCCAGTCAGTCTATCATTTTCGGCAGGCGGAGCCGATCGACTCCCGCCCTACAAGAGCTTGCCGACTGGGCCGGCTGACCCTATGATAGTGACCATGCTGAAATCGAACCTTTGGTCCGGCTGTGCTTGCAGCCTGCTGGCGCTGGCCTTCGCCGGCCATGTGTTTGCTGCCGAGAACTACACGGAGAATCCCGGCAAGGAAGGCAACGGCAACTTCACCATCGGCCCAGAGTACAAGACCGATCCGGATCTGCAGGACAAGGGCAACCCCAAAGGGAAGTCTTTCCACTTCACCATGGCCTTGGCCGACAGCAAGATTTTTCGCGGCGACGACAAAACGCTCGATCCAACGAAGGGCTTACGGAAAGCCCGAAACATTTACGTCTACGTGCCGGCGCAATACAAGGACGGCACGAAGGCGCCCTTTCTGGTGATTCACGACGGCCCAGGGCAGCTGCAGAACGTCAGCTACGCGCTCGACAATTTGACGATTTCGACGGACCCGAACCGTAAACTGCCGGCCTTTATCGCCATTGCCGTGCAGAACGGCGGCGACGACAGCAAGGGCAGCCAGCGCGGGCTGGAGTACGACACCATGTCAGATCGCGAGGCGCGCTTCATCAACGACGAGGTCTTGCCGGCGGTGCTCAAGAACAAGGAAATCCGAGCGGCGTATCCCAACATTGAGTTCACCGACAACCCCTGGGGTCGGGCCGTTATGGGCGGCAGTTCCGGCGGCGCGGCGGCATTGAGCATGGGCTGGTTCCGGCCCGATCTGTTCCGCCGCATCATCACGTACTCCGGCACCTTCGTCGATCAGCAGGACGATGACGCGCCCGAGGAAAAGAAGTACCCGCTGGGCGCGTGGGAATACCACTCAAGCATGAACCTGATCGGTACGAGCGAGAAAAAGCCGCTGCGCATCTTCATCCATGTCTCCGAGAACGACAACGGCGCCGATCGCGACGAAGCGAGCTATCACAACTGGGTGATGGCCAACGAGCGAACCGCAGACGTGCTCAAGGAGAAGGGCTACGACTATCGGTATCTCTACGCGCTAGGCGCTGGGCACACGGATCGCAGAGTCTACAACCAGACTCTGGCCGACACGTTGGTTTGGATGTGGCGCGGCTATCACGACTAGGTGAAGGGACAACGTTCGGAGGCTTAGCCTCCGAACTCCAACAGCATGCGCAGCTTGCGCTTGACGCCGCGGTAGAAGACGCCATAGTTGGGACTCACAAGACTCTCTTGGACGTCTTGCGGATTGTACTCGTTCAGCAAGTTGAAAACTTTTATGCCCACGCGGACACTGCGCGCCTTGCCCATCACCTGGAACGTCAGAACCTTGGAAACCTGCAGATCGACGCCGCGATACCACGGCAGCCGGCCGGCTCTGTTGCGCGGACCTACATAGTTCCGCAATTCGTCCACCGCCGAATAGGGGAACCCAGATCGCCACTCAACGACAGGCGCGGCGCGAAGGCCGAACGGCAAACCTACTTCGGACCAGACTAAGAATCGGTTGGGAGAATCGAAGGGTAGCGGCGCCCGCTCATTCTCGCGCAGCAGCCGGAAAGGAACAGCGCCGAATACCGAGCCATAGGCATTCAAATCTCCCACCGAAGACGAACGCACGTAGGAAAAGGTGAAGTGTCCGTTGGCCGGTAGGCGATAGCGCGTGCTCATTTGCCATTCGCGGTATTTGTCACGGCCGTTGTTCGAGAGCGTAAAGAATCCAGTTCGATTGAGCGGATCGAGCGTCGACGCCGCCTCAGGCTCGACCAGCAAGTTGTACTTCGTTCGGCGAAGCTGATAGCCGAGCCGCAAGAAAAGGCCAGGCAGGAGCTCTCGGTCCAGTTGCAGGCTGGCGCCAAAGCTTTTCGGATTGCGCAATCGGTCGCTGAGCGCGTACCGATAGGTGGTGCTTTCCACCGGGAAACCGCTGAGGCCATAAATCGTCTCGGTGCGCGCAGGCAGCAACCCAAATGTGGGAATCGCGACGCTCAGCCCGTCGTAGAATAACCCCGCGCCGCCACGCAGCACCGTGCGGGAAGCGCCGCCCACTGCATAGGCGAATCCAGCGCGATAGGCCGGGTTCCAGCGGGCGGCAATCGAGTCGCGTTCCAAGCGTAACCCTAGGTCCAGCGTTAACGAAGGCGAGACCATCCACTTGTCTTGAAAGTAAGCTGCATATTCGCGCTTCGACGCCGTCAGATCGACGGGGGCGCCGAAAGTCGTCGTGAATGCCAGCCGGTCATCAACGCCGAGCCAGGAAATCGGTTGGAAGGACTGGCGGTCATCATAAGCCTCATTTACAAATTCGCCGCCCGCTTGGAAATAGTGCATGCCGGCCATTTGAAGCGGCGCGAATGTATAACGCTCGTTGAACTTGCCGCGGGTCGAGTTTCTCCGCTGGCGATAATAGAACGCGCCGCGCGCCTTCTCTAGGCCCACAACGTAGTCATCCTCGCCGCGCGGCTTCACTTCGTTCGCTAGATCCTGATAGGAGAACTGCGAGACGAGGGCGGCGCCGGAACCGAAATCGCGCCGGTTGCGCAAGGTATAGAGAAAGCCGCGACGTCTCAGGTCCGGCGTAGAAGACTGCAAGTTGAACGCGTCCAATCCGTAGTAGTTCAGCTTCTCGGGAAATATCAAGACGCCGCCTGTCGTCACGTTTCTATCGTTGTGGCGAACTTGCACTTCCGTGAAGATGTTCAGAGCCTCTCGCTCCACATCACGCTCCAGCAGCGGAAGGTTGGCGTTCTCTTGATCCGTTCGGACGAACTGATATTCGGTGGACGTCAGGAAGGCGATCTTGCCGCGCTTGATCGGACCCGTCATGGTGAGCCGCGGAGTAATGGACTCGACGCCCATGATCGCGCCGTCGCGGCGGCGGAAACGGGGGCCGAAATTCTGCAGCGAGAACTTGAGATCTTGGAAGTCCGCCGGCTTGGTTTGCACGGTCGATATTGCGCCGGCAAAGCCGCCGTACTGCGCATCGTAAGGATTCGAAAGCACCTGCACATTCGAAACGGCTTCGATCGGCACGTTCAGCGACGACGAGCCGCTGACGGGATCCGTGACGTCGACTCCGTTGAACTGCGCGCCGGCTTGAGTCGCCCGCGAACCGTTCATGTTCATCTCGCCGGACGGTCCGCGCAACACGCCGGGAATCAAGGGCAGCACGTCTTCGTAGCGTTTGTTGGCCTTCGGCGCGTCAGCCAACGTGGAAACTCCGACGGAACCGGTTGAGGACGTCTCGGTCGGGTTGATTGCCACAGCCGCCACGGAGACCTCGACCGTCTCGACAACGACGTCGAGAGTCATCACAATCGTGACCGACTCGCCCTCAGGCAGCGGCAAGCAAAATGCGTCGCTCTGTCCCGCAAGACCAGGAGACGTTGCCGTGGCCAGATAGCACCCCTCGGATAGAGCAGTGAAGCGGAAAACGCCCTCGCCATCGGATTCAACCGCCGGAATCGCGGGCTGTCCGGGCGCGCCGCCGGAAACCCGCGTAAGCGAAACCTTCGCGCCCGGCACGGCGAAAGTTTCGCCGGCGGCGTCTATATTGACCGCCTGCCCTGTCAGCGAAAACTGCTGAGCCTGAGCGGCCGTAGCCGCACTGAGTAAGAAAACAACGCTGACAAGGAAGGCCGTAAACCTGAGGGAGCTAGGACACACGCGTTATGGCCATTTTACTACGTGCCTTCTGAAAACCCTCGAAAACGACCGTTGGGCGTGCAATGAAAAAAGAGATTATAAGACCCGGATCGACCAACGAACCGCGGTTCTCTGGACTGCAGGCGAGGCGTTGCTCAAGGCCTACCTGGGCGCAAGGGCCAGGGTCCTCAAAAATGAAGCTTCAACACCAACTCGAACACTCGCGGATCGCGCGCGCTGGTAATGGCGCCAAATGCCGCCACACCAAAACTCCCGTTCGGATTCCCTAGCGACGGCGTATTCGTAAGATTGAAAGCCTCCGCCCGAAACTCCGTCTGGACGCGTTCGCCAATCGCGAACGTCTTGCCTACCATGACATCCACCGTCCTGTAGCTCGGCCCGCTAACCGGATTGCGCGAGCTGCTGCCTAAGGTGAACTGCGGCGACTGCGTGAAGGCGCTTGTATTGAACCAGCGGCCTGTCGACCGTTCCTCGCCCTGCAACTCCGGATCGGCGATCCGATTCGGTCTTTGAATGCCAAATCCGGCGAAGGCATTAAAATTCGTGGCCTGCGTCACCGCGATCGGACTTCCTGACTGGGCCCGAGCGATGCCTCCGATTTGCCAGCCTCCGGCCAGAACGTCCCGCCAGCCGGACATGGAAATCGCACGTCCTCGCCCGAAAGGCAACTCGTAGACGAAGCCGCTGGAGAAGATGTGCGGCACATTGCCCGTGGAGACGTCTTTCTCAATCTGCCTGTTATGGCTGTCTGCGGCCTGATAGCTTGCAGCCGGCCCCGTCAAGACAGCGGAATCGAACACTGCGCCTGCGTCATCGATCAGCTTGCCGAAGGTATAGGCAAGCGTAAACGTCAACCCATTCGAGAGCCGGCGCTCCAGCCTCGACTGGAAGGATAGATACGTCGAGTGGCCCACGTTGTTGCGATAAAGGGTGACCTCGGTGAACCTCGGATACGGCCGCAACAGCTGTTGGGCGGCGATCGTCGGACCGCCCAGCGAGGACGATACCGGTATCTCGCCAAAGAATGGGTTCGGGACCTGCCGCGTAAGCTGCGACCCGAGCGCCAGGTCGGAAACACGCAACTGATTCAGGTTCACGTCCGGGATTCCCAACCGCGTTAGCTTGGACCCGAGATAGCCGACTTCGACGCTCCACTGGTCGCCGAAGGTCTTCTGAAGCGCAAGATTCCACTGTTGCGCATAGCCGCTGCCGTTGTCACGTTGCACTCCGAAAACGCCCTGCCCCAGGCCGCTGTCTGCGTCCGGCGGCGTTGCACGGACGCTCGGCCCCTGCGAGAGGACGAAGGCTGGCGTGCGGTTATCGAGCGATCGCTGCCCTAGGGTGCGAATGAAGGGGAACAGCGGCGTGGTAAATGGCGTCGTAATGCCCGCCTGCTCGATCCACGTCAGGCCGTATCCGGAGCGAATCACAAACGAATCGGTGACCTTGAAAGCCATGCCCACGCGAGGACCGAAGTTGGTCTTCTCCAGATCTCTCGCCGTGCGGGGAAATCCGTTCTCACCCAGAAAGTCCAGCTCTTGAGTGGCGAGGTTGAATACCGCGCCTTGATCGTCGACCACAGTCGAAGGGAAGTTGAGCGTGTAGCGGACTCCCAGATTCAGAGATAGCCGCGAGTTGACGCGCCAATCATCCTGGACGAAGAACTCCGCGATGGCGGCGCGCGGCCTCAACACTTCATCCTGCACGTCTATCGTGAAATTCTGCACTTGTCCCAACAGGAACGACGCAAAACTGCTTCCGGTATTGCTCGCCGGAGTGCCGGTCGGGGTCAATCCGCTGGTCAGAATGTTCGTGAACTGGAACTGCCCGGTCGGGCTCGGCGGCTGCAACACGTCGAGCCGTTCGAGCCGGATATCTGCGCCGACTTTCAGACTGTGGTTGCCCTTGATCGAAGACAATGTGTCGATGAATTGCGTAACGGACGTTGTAAAGTCCGCATTGCCGCTCGCTGTCGGGCCGAGTTGCTGCAGCCCGACCACATCGTAGATCGGCAGGACGTCAGAGAAGGACGACACGGGAAGATTGGGAATCTGCGCCGCCTCGCTCGCCGGTTGGCCGGTGCGCAGAGAGGCGCGCTCGAACTTGCGCGCTGTATAGCCGAAACGGAGCTGATTGACCGTCGTCGGCGCCAGCGTCCAACTGTGCTCGAGCGCAAGACTGTCAGCACGCGTCAGCGTATCGCCGATTACGCCGGAAGTAATTCTGCCGCTGCCGTCTGGAAGAGGCGGCGTCGGCTTGCTGTCGTCGCGCAAGAAGGAATAGCGTCCGAAAATCCGGTGCGCGGAACCGAAATACCGGTCCAGGCGCGTATCGAACTGGTCCTGAGCGATATCCTCATCGCCCACGATGCGGTAATTGTTAGCCGTCGCTTCGCGGCCGTCGCTGAACACGTTTGGCCGGGGATAGCGGTCCAGCACGGCGCGCGTTGCGGCATCGAACCGCGTGGTCGGAATGATGTTGTTAGGAAACGCCTCGCGCTGAAATCCCGCATCGCTGCTGGTGGTGGTGAGGGGGTCGAAGATAGGAGCGCTAAACACGCCCAGCGCTTGCGCCGACGTCGGCACGGTGCTGGTCCTCACAACGCCGGTATTCAGCCGCGTCTCTTGCCAATCGACGAAGAAGAACGTCTTGTTCTCTTGAATCGGGCCGCCCAGCACAAACCCATATTGATTGCGCCGGAATCGCGGCTTGGGGCCGGCCGCCGCGAATAGGTTGCGGGCATTGAGCTCCTCGTTGCGCAAGAACTCGAAAAGGGTTCCGTGATACTCATTTGTGCCGGACTTCTGGTTCACCATGATCACGCCGCCGTTCGAGCGTCCATATTCGGCCGAGTAGCTGTTGGTCTCTACCCGAAACTCCTGGATGGCGTCGATGATCGGGAAAAACGCGACTTGGCCGGGCTCAGGCTGCAACACGCTGATGCCGTCATAGATGTACTCGCTCGTCCGGGGCCGACTGCCGTTCACGCGTGGAAGGGTGGAACCAGGCGGCAGATTCACGCCCGGGGAAAGCGCCATCAGCGGCACGAAGTTGCGGCCGTCAAGAGGCAGGGTCACGACCCTCTTCTGTTCCGCGACGTAGCTGACCGTGCCGCGGCTCGCCTGAATCAAGGGCGCGTCGGCTGTCACCTCGATCGATTCGCTGACTTCGCCCAACTCCAACCGCAGGTCGAAAGTGACGCGATCGCCTACGCGTAGCTGTATGCCTTCCCTGCGGACCGTCCGGAAGCCCTGCTTGGTTGTGGTCAGCCGATAGACTCCGGGGGAAACGGCGAAAAACTGGTATCGTCCATCTGGCGCCTGGCTAACCACCGTCTGGCGGATATCGGTTCCGGCGTTTTCGAGTTCAACCGTTGCATCCAGGATGGGCAGGCCGGCTGGATCGGTCACCAAGCCAAACAGTTCCGCCTTCGTGGATTGAGCCGACAGGCTCGCGCATACGCCGAACCCTAGCAACATAGCGCAGGTCGAAATGACACTTTTAATGGACATAAGTACTTTAAGAACTACAGATCGAGGGTAGCGGTGTCTGGTATTCTTGTCAACGTCGTATGGAAGTGATTAACCACGTTCGCGAACTTCGTTCCAGAAACGGCCTGTCAGCAGCTGCGCTGGCCGTGAAAATCGGCGTGACGCGGCAAACCATCCATGCCATCGAGAGCGGCAGTTATACGCCGAATACGACGGTCGCGCTCAAGCTGGCGCGAGAACTCGGCGTCGGGGTTCAGGATCTGTTTGAGCTGGACGCGGAGGCCGATTCCGCGCGGGCGACAGCACTATTGGCCGGGGAGTCGACCTACGCAGGAGCTCCGTTGCGGTTGTGCCGCGTGGACGGCAAGCTCGTCGCCGTTGCATGGACGCCGGATGTCTTCGCGGTACCCTTAGCCGATGCCACGGCGCTCGGCGGTTCCTCGGCCGGAGTCGTGACCGCAGACGTCAAGGAAGAGCGAAATGTGGACGACGGCCGTCTGCTAATCGCCGGCTGCGACCCGGCGGTTTCCATCTTGGCGAGTAGCCTGCAGCGGTTGGCGCAGGTGGAACTCATCGCGGTCCCCAGCTCGAGCCGTAAAGCGCTTCAGATGCTGGAGGATGGGTTGGTTCATCTTGCGGGGAGCCACCTAAGCAAGAGCGCGGCGCACCTTCCGCCGAACTGCCGCGTCTTCACCTTTGCCGTGTGGGAAGAGGGGCTGGTCGTGGCCAAGGGCAACCCCAAGGGCGTCCACGGCTTTGGCGATCTGCAAGGCGCGGTGCGGATCGTCAACCGCGAAGTCGGCTCGGGCAGCAGAGCGCTGCTGGACGGCGGGCTGGCGGAAGCGGGACTTTCGAGCGCCACGGTGGCCGGATATGAGCGGATCGCGCCGGGGCATCTGTCTGCGGCGATGGCTGTGGCGCGGGGGGACGCCGACTGTTGCGTCGCTCCGCGTATTGCGGCCAATGTTTTCGGCCTGGACTTCTTGCCGCTGCTGACCGAACGCTATGAGCTAGTGATACCCGAGCAAAGGCTCGATCTGCCTGCGATGCAAGCCTTGCTCGACGTGCTGCAACGCCGCAGTCTGCGGCGCGAACTGGAGGCGCTCGGCGGCTATGACACCGCCGCGACAGGAAGCGAAGTTCTCGACTAAACCACGTAGGGTTCGCGGTAGTCTCTGGTCAGCATCTTCGTCGCTTCCGGATCATTGACGAAGCGCGGGCCGTCCTCGATGGTCAACTGGCGCCCTAGGCGATAACTGATATTCGCCAGGTGACACAGCGAAGCGCTTAAGTGGGCGCTCGCGATTCCGTCCGTCAAGTCTTGGGAGCGCCGCGATCTGCATGCCGCCAAGAAGTTCTGCATGTGCAACTGGGTGGTATTCAGACCGCGTTCGGAGCGCTCTTCCATGATCAGTTCGTTGCTCTCGCCTTTGAATGCCTGGAAGCCTTGATCGTTCATCGCGGCCCAGCCCTCGGATCCGTAGAACAGGTTTCCGATCTTGATGTCCAGCGACTGGCTTCCTTGAGGGACGGTCACGAAACCTTCGCCCCCAGTCAGCAGGCCTCTCGTTTCGAAGACGAGCTCTCTGCCGCCGAAATCGAAACTCGCGGTTTGGGTATTCGGCGTTTCTTGATCGTCGTCATAGGCGAACTTTCCGCCGTGCGCAAAAGCCGTGCGCGGCCAAGCAGGGTCACCCATGCCCCAACGCGCGATGCCCATCTGGTGGACGCCTTGGTTGCCGATATCGCCGTTGCCGGTGTCCCAGAACCAATGCCAGTTGTAGATGAATCGCAGTTCGTTGAAGGGCCTCATCGGCGCCGGTCCTAAGAACATGTCCCAGTTCACGCCTGGAGGCGTCGGCGAATCGGGCTTCTTGCCGATGGAAACGCGGCGCTTGTAGCAGAGTCCGCGAGCCTGATAGACCTTGCCGATCAATCCGCCCTGAATCGCTTCCATGGCCCTGATCTTGAACGGCTCGCTGCGGTGCTGCGATCCGATCTGCAGCATGCGTTTGGTATCGCGTGCCGTCTCGATCATGACTTGGCCTTCGTGGATGTTGTGGCTAGCCGGCTTCTCGCCGTAGACGTCCTTGCCGGCCTTCATTGCCCATACGGCCGCCAGCGCGTGCCAGTGGTTGGGCGTAGCGGTAGACACTGCGTCGATATTGGGATCGGCGAAGGCTTCGCGCATATCCTCATACTGCTTGGCGGTATCACCGCCATTCTTCGTCAGTGCGGCCTGCGCGCGTTCCCTGGCTGCCTGGTTGACGTCGCACAAGCCGACGACGCGCGCTTCAGGCAGCTTCGAATAGATGTTGAGATGGCTCGTCCCGCGGCCACCTAGACCGATGATGCCGATGTTGATGCGGTCGTTCGCGCCCCACACGCGCATCGCCGACGCGGCGGCGGCGGCGCCCATAAAAATCCTTCGCGTTGTGTTGTTTGACATGGCGGATCCTCGTTTCTATACGCGCCCGAAATGATACCAGAAAGCGCCGCTTTCGCCAAAGACGACGGGCATTTGAATGACAACTGTGAGCGCGCAGACGATGCCGCTTCGCCATAGCGCCGATTCGCGCGCCCACGTGGGATCTGGCCTGGATCTAGAGTCCTCGGCCAGATGCCGCGGGACATTTTCCGCTGTGTGCCGCTCGATTCCTCAGAAGACGAGCTTGAGCCCAAACTGCAGTTGACGGCCGGTAGCCGATGAACTTGTGAGCTTGCCGAAGTTCGGGTTGCCGATCGTCAAGGCTTGGTTCGTGGCGCTCGGGAAGAAGAATGTCGGCGTATTCGTTAAGTTAAACGCTTCCGCCCGGAACTGCAGCCGGACGGTTTCCGCGAGTGCAAACACCTTGAATAGCGACAGATCGACGTTCGTCGAGCCAGGTCCGCGTACAACGCGCCGGGCGGCGTTGCCGAATTGAGTGATCGGCACTCCGTTGACGTTGTTCACTCGCTGAGGCTCCGTGAACGCCTCAGGGTTCAGATAGCCGTCCACGCCTCCATCGGGCAGGTACGACGACACGCCGGAGACGCGGTCGGGGACGTTGAACCGAGCAAACATCTGGCCGTTGTTCGGTGCTCGAGTGCTTCGCACGTCGGAGGGAAATCCGGACTGCAGCGTCAGGATGGAGTTAATCTGCCAGCCGCCAACTAGGTAGTCCAAGAAACCTCCTTCGCTGACCCAGCGTTTCCCCTGCCCGAAGGGCAGCTCGTATCCTCCGCTCAACACGAACGTATGGGGGACGTCCAAAGGCGCGTAGGTGCGCTCGCGCCAGAGGTTGTAAGAGTCGAGCGGATAAGTCGTGCCGCCGTTCTGGCTGAACGAACTGGATCCGCTGCCGAGCGCCTCGAGGTTTTTCGACCACGTATAGTTCATCAAGAAGTTCAATCCGTTGCTCGCTCGCTTCTCGATGCGGAGATTGAAGGCGTTGTAGATATTGCTCGCGTTGGCCGAGTCCATACTCACGTTGTTGTTAACGTACGGGAAGGGACGATCGGCCTGGGTGTTGTGGCCCGCCATCGCATCTTCGAAACGAATCTGATTCAGATCCCTGCGGTTTACCAGACGGTTGCCCTTCAGCCCGGAATAGGACGCCTCCACGACCATGTTGGCTAACAACTGGTATTGCAGGCTGAAATTCCATTGGTACGCGTATGGCGCTTCGCTGTGTTCGAAATCGGCTGTCCTCAACAGGCTGCTAAACGGCTGTTCAGGCGTATACCCTGCGAGGGTGGGGTCGTCCGACCCAAGCTCGAGGGGGGAATTAATGGAGACCGGCGGGGTTACGGTCTGCGATGCGCTGATGTTGGGAAAGACAACAACAGGGACGTTTGGAATATTCGCAGCAAACTGAGTGACCTGTTGATTCTGGTCACGGCGAGTGAAGAAGACGCCTCCCCCAGTACGAACCGTGAGCTTGTCGGTGCTCCAGGCAAACCCAAGTCGCGGCGCAAAGTTATTGTGGTCGCCCCGAACGATTGCCCGGGAGTAACCGCCTTGGCCGGGCAGGGCCATCATGCCGGTGCTTACGTCGAACAGTCCGCCTCGGTCGCGCGCATCAACGGGTTGGGTAAACAAGTCATAGCGGATGCCATAGTTCATCGTAAATCGCGGACTGATTTTCCAATCATCCTGCACGAACATTCCTACGAACGCGTCGCGCTGCCGGGACCAGTCGAGCTGTTGTGTTCCCTGCGTGGCGGCTAAGTGCCCCATCAAGAAATCCGCAAAAGGAGCGCCGGATCCAGGCGCGTCAGTGGACGAGCTGAAGATCGATCCGAAGATCATTTCGCCGCCTCCGCGAATCGCATCGAAGCGGTAGCGTCGAACTTCTCCGCCAAATTTGATGGTGTGGTTTCCGCGGTTAATGCTGATGTTGTCGGCGACATGGAAGGTGTTCTCGATGTTGAGATCCGAATTGCCGCCGCCCCAGCCAGTGAATTGCGAGGCGCTATTGGGTAAGCCGGAGAAATTAAAGGCTATGCCCGGGAAGCCTTGCACCGGGAAAGGAAACAGCGAGATATCGTTCTGCAGAGCGAAATCAACTCCCTGCGGCGCCACGCCGATACTGCTGCCGTTGTGCCGCGTATATCCGAAGCGGAACTCGTTTACCGTGCTGGGGCTGATAATGTGGATATCGTTAAATACCGCGCTCTTGACTCGTCGGATATCGTCGCTGCCCCCGCCAATAAAACCATCGAAGTTGCCTGGATTCGGTGACTTACCGTTCGCCTCCGAGTAACGGACATAGAGGTTGTTCTTACTCCCCACACGCTGATCGATCTTAATATCGAACTGATCGTTATCGTACGGCCGCGGGACAATACGGATGTAGTTCCGCGCTTGGTCGCCAGGCGCTCCCGCGTTCGGCAGAGGCACGAGGTCAACGATCGCCGCGGAGGACGGGTTAATTTGACTCTCGGGAATTACATTATTAGCAAACGGCGTACTGACGACCGTCCCGCCCGGTCCGATCATGCGGGCATTCGGATTATAAATGATCTCGTCGTAGCTAGAAAACTCGCCTCGGCGGAAGGCCTCAGGAGGAATGTTCTGCGTGGACGATGATGCCGAAGTGCGGCGCGCCGTTTTTTCATAGTCGAAGAAGAAGAACGTGCGATTTTTCCCCGAGTATAC
>CAZYOX010000010.1:16901-27742 GCA_964649285.1 uncultured Bryobacterales bacterium
GGCCCGCTCGATATCTCCGACCAGCCAGGCTGACTCGGCGCGCACGCAGACGACATCGAGATCGGATGCGGCGGTACGCTGCTTCGTTCCCTGATAGTCGAAGAAGAAGAACGTGCGATTTTTCCCCGAGTATACGCCGGGAATCGTGACGGGACCGCCGATGGAGCCGCCGTACTGGTTCTGCTTGAAAGGTTGTCTCCCAATACGATTGGCGTTCGAGAAGAAGTTGTTCGCATCGAGCTGCTCGTTGCGAAGAAACTCCCATAGGCTTCCATGAAATTCGTTTCCGCCGGATTTGATGGTGGCGCTAATTACGGCGCCGGCCGAGCGCCCGAACTCCGCGCTGAAATTGTTGGTTTTCACCTTAAATTCTTCAACCGCGTCCACCGAGGGCATATAGGCGATACCATTACGCCCGATACTTCCGCCCTCGGTCGAAGTGTTGTTGTCTACGCCGTCCAACAACACATCGTTGGCCGCGAATCTCCCGCCGCCCGAAGCGAAGGGGATATTGGAGCCCATTCCTTTGACGGGGACGGTGTTCCCTGAAAGCAGCCCCAAGAAAAACGGATTGCGGCCGTTCAGCGGGAGGTCAACGATCTTCTGGTTGTCGATCACCTGACCCAGAGAGGAGGTCTCGGTTTCGATGAGCGGAGCCGCGGAGCTAATCTCGACGTTTTCTACGACAGCCCCCAAATCCAGCGGAATCTCCAATCGAACCGTTTGGTCGACGCGCAATACAATGCCCGTAAGAACTTTACGGCTAAATCCTTCGTTTTCTGCGGAGACGGTGTACTCACCAATGCGGAGGAAGGGTACACTGAACTCGCCTCGTTCGTTGGTCACGGCTTCTCTCGTATCTTGAGTAGCTACGTGAACAATCTCTACAACAGCGCCAGGGATTACCGCGCCGCTGTCATCCTGGACCACGCCAACGATAGTTCCTGTGGAAACTTGTCCGGCGAGATCTTCAGCTAGGAATCCTACGTAACCTAGGATTGCGAGCGCACATAGCGCTATGCGGAGCACTGCGCCCGCAGGGTGAACAAGCATTTTTCTCACCTAACTTCTCCTTTAGAGGCTACTGAATAAGCATATTCGCCAAGAGAACGGGCGAAGTCTATCACTGCGTCTATAGGCAGTCAACGAATGAAGGTACTCATTTAGACAGAGCCGCCCCGCGGTCAGTCGTTACCTACTGGACGATGGCCTAGCCTGCGCTGGGAACTTTGATACGGAACAGGCCGATAAGCGTCATCCGCAGCAATAACAGTCCGTGGCGAAAGCGCCGAATGTTAGTGGAGCCATAGGTACGGGCCCGGTAGCGTATGGGAATGTCGATCACTCCCATGCCGAGGACGGCCGCAGGAAATATGAGTTCAAAATCGCCAAAGGGATCGAAGTCTCCAAAATCGCCCCGCCAGGCGGTCATGCGCTCATAGTCGTGCCGGGCCATGAGCTTGGTGCCGCATAACGAGTCGCTCAAACTCGTATCGAGAACCGAAGTCAGCATTTTGGCAAAGCCGATGTTGCCAAGCCGATTGAGGAACCGCATGGAATCTCCCTCCATCGGATACAAGAGCCGCGAGCCGTTGATGAAGTCGCCGTTACCGTCGCAATATGCCTCCAGAAACCTCCCCAGCATCTCGGGGGGCATGGTTAGGTCTGCATCCAAGATCGTAAGTAGAGGCTCGCGAGCGTGCGCGAAGCCGAGGCGGACCGCGTCGGCCTTCCCTTGGCCAGTCTGTTGCAAGGTTTGTATGCGGAAGCGATCGCCCCAAGCGTGGGCAACCCGCAGTATTTCTTCCCAAGTGCCGTCGGTAGAGCGGCCTTCGACAAATATAATCTCGACGGGACAATCAAGATCGGGGAATCGTCGCAGCGCGTTCTCGATGTTTCCGCGTTCGTTGCGCGCCGGGATAACGCATGTCAGGCCAGCGGCTCGACTCGGCATGTTCGGCCGCAACACTACGACGTAGGCGAAGCTGAACCATTTCACCAATGGGACAAGCCCCAATATCCGATTGATGAGGTTGCCTAGCCCGAACAGGCGAAATGGGAAATAGACGCAAGGGCGTTGGCGAACAACGGAAAAACCGGACAGCCGAGCCAGATTGGATAGATCCACGCGAGTCAGGAAAGTTCCGGGCAACTCGCCCCTGCGAAGACCCAGCAGGTTGGCGAGACGATAGAGCCAACTGAGATAGGGATTGTAGAGAATCACCAGCACACGGGAAGTGCGTGACACTCGCGCCTTAATCTCCCGCAATTGCGCCTGGATATCCAAGCTGTGGTTCAGCGTTCCGTTGATGAGGACAGCGGTCCGCTGCTCCGTCTCGGCGGTGAGATCGGGGAAGGGCTCATCCATCTCGAGACGGCGTTTCGCCGGGGCGTCAAGCAGAGACAAGAGGAGTCCACGGTCGTCTTCTCGCGGCAGCCATTGGATCACTTGGTCGTAGTAGCGTGTTAGCCGCGAAAGCTCCGCGGCCAAAACCGCGTTGACATAAGTCTTCCATCGCGGATGCTGATGATCAGCGCCCTTGGTTTGGGTCGCCCTCAAGAGGCGGCTCCCTGACCGGCTCCTGCCGGCACTCGGAGGACCCGCAAGACTCTACCGAAACTCGTTATTTTGTAGTCTTTCTGTTCGACGCCTTCGGGCATCTTGAACAGTCCCCATCCGCCGTCGATGAGCCAAACGGCTGCGTCGGCAGGCAGGTTGAAGTCCGCGCGGAACCTTTGTACGTCCTCTGCGATTTCGTCAGTCGATTGGAACGAATAGCGGTAGACCGCGAAGCGAAAATCGTCGGGTCCGGCGTCAATGGCCTGCGAATGAGCCGGACCAACTCGATGTTCGCCCATGTAGTAGGCCAAGATGTACCGCGTTTCCCCATCCATCAGGATCGCCGAGTCCGCTCGAACATTGGCGCGGAGGTATTGGATACCAGCTAACATCTGCTCCCGTTGATGCCTAGTTCGTGGGATGTTATTCAGATCCTCGTTCGCAACAAGATGCCACGCCGGCAGCAATATGAGGGCCGCGGGAAGCAAGATCCCTGGGGCGCCGCGGACCAGACGCTCGAGCGCAATCGCGATCACCGCGACGAGAAAGATTCCCAGGAATGCAGTATGCCGGGATTCGCCAAACGGGTGGAAATGCGCCATGGATCCTACCGCTGTCAGTGCGAAGGCCGTGACCGTGAGGACGATAAGCAATCGGCTGGAAAGCTGATCGGACCGAGATGGTCCCTTCCAGAGGAACCATAGGCCGGCGAGGGAAGCGACGCGCATCAGGTGTCCGATGGGTTGCGATGCAAATAACCAAAGGAACTGCTTAATCGCCGCCCGGTACAGAAATAGCGCGAGGTTGTCTTCCGGCCACGGGAAGGCGTCGTGTAGCCAGGACTCATTTTCCGCCTGTCCCGCCGGTGTAGACAACATCGGCAAGATCTGCGTGATGAAAAGAAAGCCATAGAGTGCGATTCCGCCTGCCTGGCCGGCCGCCCAAGTTAGCCAGAGTCGGCGGGAAGGCGGTTGCTTCCAAGCTCGGAGTAAGAAAACAATGCCGGCCGCGCCGGCAAAGAAGGCCACAAAATACTCCGAAAGAATTCCCACCCAAAGCGCCGCGCCAGAAAGCGCCATCCAGCGAGGCGCCGATTCACGGAGTGCGCGCTCCTGAAAGTACAGGCACGCGCAGATCGCTAGAAAGGCGAGAGTGTAGCCGCGCGCCTGCGCGCTCAAAGCGATCAGGTGCGGCGCGAACGCCGCAAGCAGCAACGCCAAGAGCCCCGCAAGGCGGCTCCAAATCAACGCTAACCAGCGATAGAGGAACCACGGAAACAACGTTCCCGAGGCGATGGCGACGCTCCGCAAGGCTAACTCATGCTCGCTAACCTTAGCGATCCAGTGCATCAGCATGATGTAGAGGGCCGGATGATGCGTGTCCAGCGCACTGTAATAGAGCGCTCCAATCTCATTCGGCAAAGACATCTCAAAGTAATGGGCTTCGTCGGGATTGAGATAGGTATGCGCCCCTTGGTGAAGGCGCAGAGCCAAAGAAACCGCCAGCGCCGTCAAGGCGACAGCGTCTGGGTGTTCGGTGACGATCCGGTTTAACGGCTGAAGAATACGTCGCAACACCATCACAACGGCAATATGGTACGGCACTGGCGCCGGACGATTAGGACAACAGACGGAATTGCGAGATGAAAATCAATCGTCGGCCTTAGAACAAGGCGATTACTCGGACAGGCATACCTGTGGCGCCTTCGATTGGAGCGGCTCCGACAATCAGCCAAGCTCCGCTCGGCGGATGAAGTGCCGGTCCAACGATGGATCATCTGCCTGAGACAACCGGCCTCGCGCAGCGTCAGGTCAGCCCTTGCCGATGATGGCGATGCTTTATAGGTCCCAGGCGTGATTACACCGTTGCTTGAGCCATCTCGGGGCATCCGCAGGGCCTCATGAAGGAAATACGTCGAGGGTGTTGGACGTTGCGCCAGGCGTAAGCCTCAGGAGTTGCGTGAGCTCACGGCCGTTCATAGCGATCTGCCCCAACTGCTGAGCGTTGATCACGTTGCCGATGCCGCCCGAGTTGGGGTCCACTTGCTGCGCCGTAGCGACTACCTCCGCCGTCTCCCTGACTTTTCCGACCGCCACAACGAAGTCAACAGACCATGTCGATGACGCATGCAGGACCACGCCGTTCTATGTCCGCCACTGAGAATCGGCCCGGCGCCCTACAAGCGAAAGCTCAGAGACCTACGTCGACGGCCTAACTAGCACGGGAATGAAGTGGCGGGCACGACGAGACTTGAACTCGCGACCTCCGGCGTGACAGGCCGGCGTTCTAACCAACTGAACTACGTGCCCGTATTCTTTGAAACGGGTCGGCAAGATTGACCCGGACGAACGAAGACTTACGGTTGAAACGCCCGCCAAGAGCGCCCAGATCCGAATGTAGCATGTAGAGCACAGCGGCGCAAATCAGCGTCCGTGGAACTCGAAAACCACATATTGGGCGGGTTCGGAGCCTACATTCTGCAATCCGTGCGGGCGTCCCGCTGGGTAGAAAAATACGGCCGGGGCAGTCGCCGTTTGTCCCAAGGTTTCCACCTTGCCGCTCATGAGAACAATGGCTATATCAATCGGGTCCTCTTGCTCAGGGTAGCCGGCCCCTGGCGCCAAAGTGCTGGCATGGCTGTGCAGCTTTTCCAAGTTGCGCGTCGCGCCCTCAAGAATGGTGTCAGCTTTGAAGCGGCGTTGTTCACCCTTCAGCTGACGGCGATGCAGCTTGGCGAAATCGAATACTGCCGAACCGAGCGTAGCCTCAAACGGCTTCGGGTTATGGCCCATCCATTTCAGGACCAGATAGGTCGCGCGTTCGTCAGATAGGCGGCTAATTGCATGCGATTGCTCGGCAGCATTGAAGACGAGCTTGCCCGGCGCCACATGGTCAGTGAGGGGACCGCGCGCGTCGGTCGTCAGCACGTCCAGCTGGCTCTCGATCGGTACAATCAACTCCTCTTCGGCGTGCTTATGGAGCTGCAAAGGCGTCTCGCCCGGGGGCAAGAAGAAAACGGAAACAGTGAATTCCGCACTGGTCGCCGTGGGAGCGTCAAAGTAGACCTCCCGGCTGCGACTGATTACTTCCTCGACGGGATATACGATTTCGCGAACCCAGGCTTCGGGCTGCGGCCCAGCCAAGGCGTAGACCTGATCGCGAACCGATTCGGTTGCGATTCCCGAGGCGAACCAGCCGAAACGGGTTCGCGTCGCCGGGTGGAGAAGTACTGCGGCGACCGCTAACGAAACGATAGCCGCAGTCCAAATTAGGCGGCTGCGATTCTGCATGGCGACTCAGGCGAGTGATGAACCCCGTCTCGCCGAGACCTACTTATTCTGCTCGCTATGGCCGCCGACCTTCTCTTCTCGAGCGCGCTGACGTTCTTCAAGCATCGATTGGTACTCGGCCTTCTGCTCCGGAGTGAGCAAGTCCATCACTCGAGCGGCGCGCTCGCTGCGAATCGCTTCAAATTCCGGCTCCATGGCGTCTCGAACTTCGCGAAACCTGTCGCTGATGTCATCGAAGATGACAATTACTTCGCCCAACTGCTCGTCGCTCAAATCAAGACGTTCGTCCAGAGAATGCAAAAGATCGCGACGATACGCAGCGGCCGCATTCACGCCGGCTTCAACAGTCGGTTGGGAGAATAACTGGCCCATCGAGAAGCCAAATGCCCCGCCCGCAATGAACACTACCGCCAGGTACAGCCCGGCTCTGGCTCCTGATTGATTCATCATCGAGGCAGACCAGCCAAAATCCACTGCGCTCCGTCCTGCTCATCGAGGGAAGAAACGGTTAGCGCATCGATGTAGCTCGACTCCAGCAGCTGGATGTCACGCGCCTTCTGGTGATTGATCGCCGCAGTCGTCGTCAACACCGCCGCCGCCACGCTGGCCGCGAGGGCAAGGCGCGGCGACCAGTTGCCGACCAGCGTCAACCAGCCCGGAGCGCGGCGCTCCTCGATTTTGGCCCAAACCTCCGGCAGGAAGTTCGGCGAAGCCTCTAACTCCGGGAATGCCGTCCGAGAGGTCTCAAACAACTTGTCCAGCTCTTGTTCCGTTTTCCGGTTCATTACTGCTACCGCCAAATACTAACCATTCGCTATCGCTTTTTCAACGCTTCGTAGGCTTTCAGCGCTCGCTTGCGTGCTCTAAACAACCTAACCTTCAGTGCGTTCTCGTTAACTTCGTAGATGCGCGAGAGCTCTTTAAGTGACAGACCCTGAACTTCTTTGAGGGTCAACAAGATGCGATCCTCTTCTGATACTTCGTCCAGCAGTACGTCGAGGAACTCTCGAATTTCCGCCTGTTCTCTAATCTCATCATCGCGCCTGCCGCTCTCGGCCGCGTCGGCCGCCAACACCTGTTCGTCGCTCAGGTCTGCCATGCGAATGCTGCCGCCCCTCTTTCTCTTGCGCAAATAATCGTAGGCGGCGTTCGTGGTGAGCCGATAGAGCCACGGCTCGAAAACTTCCACAGACCTCAACTGGTCCAACGAATAGTAGAGTCGGACAAATACCTCCTGACTTACATCTTCGACGTCTTCGCTTCTTCCGATCAGCCGGTAGATCGTACCGAGGATCCGCTTCCGGTATGCACGGACGATCTCATTGAAAGCGTCGGGTTCGCCAGCCTGCGCGCGCTCTATGGTCTCTAATTCGACCAGCATCCAAGGAATTGCGATCAGCGTCTCAACAGAGAACGATAATCGAGACCCCTGAACCTCAGCGAGCAGCAGACGGACCTTCGTGGCTTACGACAAGCCCGACTCTCCTACAAGGAAGGGCGCAAGGGGCGAGATTCAGGTTACGACATTTCGATCGGTCCGCAGCTTGGGCTCGTCCGCCCAATGGCACTGTTTCCAATAATTTAGCGCAAGCGGGAGTCCGGGATGGTTTGTTCCAGTACACCGTCTGATTAGAAATTGAAGACGCCGTAGGCTCCGACGGCGCCATGAACGCCAATCCCAATCAGGCAAACCAGCAGAGCCACAACCAACGCTCCGCCTCCCAGTGGCCTTGGCTGGCGGGCGTAGGTCGAGCGCGCAATCGCGTCCTCGGCCATCCAGCAGCCGCCCCACAGCACAAGGATCCAGGGCCAGCCTTCGGCAAATAACGTCGAGAGGGAAAACCGGTCGTAGTAGTTGTTCACCAGCAGAGCGCTGCCCAACAAGATCAGCAAGACGGGGCCAAATGCGGATGGCCGCCTCGGCAGCAAAATCTCGGAGTAATCCGACCCGGGCCGCTCGCTGACCATTCCCGCCGCCACCTTGAGACAGCCCCAGACGACCAAGAAAATCGGCCAGGTACGCGCCGCCGGCCAGCCCAGATGGTAGTCCCCGGCGAAAATCAGACCCAGCAACGCGATGAGAGCGGCGAAGGTCCATTCCCCCAAGGCGCGTCGCATGAATTACTCCGGTAAGTCGTACGAAGTCGCCGGCGGCGCGTGGCGCGACGACTCCTCCCGCTTGCGGGTGGATGCATAAAGCCGCCATACTCCAAGGCCAACGATCATCAGCGGCCAAGCTTTGAACACCAACTCGGCTTCCAGAATGCCTAGCGTGAACAGCAGGAACAAGATGCCCAAAGCGATGAACAAGATTCCGGGGACAGGCGAGTCATTGCCGGCGTCAAACAGCGCCCCCACGATGCCAGACATCTCTTTGACCTCTTCCCCACGCCGTATCGCCTGAGCAGTCCGTACGGCCTCAATGGGCATGTACAGTACGAAGAACACCACCATCGGAACCATCAGGGCCGGAATCGCATCATGGTCCGCCGTGGTCGAGATCGCGATGAGCATCCCGAAAATCGCCGCATGGACGATCCCTTTGACGTATTGGCCGTTGTAGACCGCTCCGAGACCCGGGACAAAGCCCAGCACCCCCGCCAAGAATGGGTGCGGGCCATCGGCCACGTTCGCTTCTGGCGAACGCAGCGCGGCAGCGGGCGGACGGCTTGGCTGCGGCGCCGGGATTTCGCCTAGCGGCGGCTGCACACTCTCACGCAACGAACCGCAGTCGCGGCAATAGGGCACGCCATTGTGCAATTGCTGACAATCCGCGCAGACTCCCTTCCCGCATTCACGGCAAAACGCTGTGACTGTCGAGTCGGCGCAAGTGGGACACGGGATCATTGACCTGTCTCTTCCGCGCCCCGATAGGCGTTCATCTGCAGTTGGTAAAAGTCCACCGCCGAATCGTATACCGAGACGCTCTGATCCCAGAAATCCGCCGCTGGCCCGGCTAGGGTGCGAATCGTAGTAATTCCGTCGCTGCGATCCGCCTGATAGATCTCGACTGCCCGGTCTCCATAGAACGTCAGCAAAGAGAAGGACATCGCCGTCATGGCCATGCCCATGACGAAACGCGGCTGGAGAAACGGCTGCACAAAGGGCCGCAACCAGCCCGGCAAACTTTCGCCTCCACCCACAGGGGCCAAGCGGCCGGAACCGACTCCTACCGTACTGTGGATGATCTCGCCAATCAGTTCCGGCGGCGGCTCCACAGGGACTGCCTGCCGCAGCAGAGAGCGTCCAAACTCCGCATCTTCAAGAGCTTCCGCACAAGAATCGCAATCGACGCGGTGGGCGTCCATCGCGCTGCGGCTCTCCGCATCGACTTGCCCCTCCAGGTAGTCGAAGAGCAGCGACTCAAAATCGCGGCACCTCACGCCTGCACCCCCAGGGCGCGTAGGCGCTTAGCCAACTCGACCCGCCCGCGGTTGATGCGCGACTTGACCGTACCTGACGGAACGCCCAATGCTTCGGCAATCTCGCGGTACTCCAATCCTTGAATGTCTCGCAGAATAACCGCTTCCCGAAGCTCGGGGGACAGTTGCTGCAAACCCTTCTGAATCAAATCGCCGGCCTCGCGGCTTGTAGCCAGGCCGTCGGCCCGCGCGCCGAGCCCTTCAGCCTGCTTGAGATAATGAGACGAGTCCTCCAGGGAGGAAAGCGCCTGATCCTTCTTTGTCCTGCGATAGTGGTCAATCAGCAGGTTCCGAGTGAGCCGTACCAGCCAAGTACGAAACGCGCCGGCGCTCGGCTGATACGTGTGCAGGCTGCGAAAGACCCGTAGGAAAACTTCCTGGGTCATGTCGTTGGCGTCGTCGACCCTTCCGGTAAAGCGGTAACAGGCTCCATAGACCAAGCGGCTGTGGCTACGGACAAGCTCTTCCCAGGCGCCATCGCGCCCGTTCAGGCACTGTTCCACCAGCGCTCGGTCGGTATCCATGCGTTGCTGCGCAGCCTGATTTTCTACCTCGGAGTAACCTCTCGGCCCCTCCCAGGCGCTCTCCCACGGTTGTGCTAACACCACTGCGGCCATTGTTTCACTTCGCTTCTAATAGTGAAACGAGGATTCGTAGTCGAAAGTTCCTTTCCGCTACGAAAAGTCCCTGCCGCCAACTCCATGCGTATCCATGCCATTTCGCTCCGACCCATGTCTGAAGCCCAAAAGGAGCGGCTCCGTTCCCTCGGCGAACTCTATTACTCTGATGCAAAGTTGGGCGACGACGGCATTTTAGAACAAGCCAGAGGCGCCGAGATCTTACTCATCACCCCTCGGCTCCACGTGGACGTCACGACGGTGCTCGACCGGTGCCGCTTCATCTCGTGGCAAGCCGCCGGCCTCGATGCGCTGAACCTCGCTGAGTGCCGCCGCAAAGGCATCGTCGTTTCGAATGTCCCCGGTTCTGTACTGAGCGAAGCTGTGGCCGAGCACGCCTGGGCGCTGATCTTGGCCCTGGCCAAGCGCCTACCCGAAGGCAGGCCGATGCTGTTAGAGGGCAAGTGGACCGAGGCCCTGGCCTACTTCACTACCGGATTGCGCGGCCGAACGCTTGGCCTCTTCGGTTTCGGTCAAATCGGCCAACGCGTCGCGGAGATCGCCCTTGCTTTCGGCATGCAAGTCATCGCGACGGTCGGCAATCCCGCGAAACCCCGCCCGGTCGAAACCGTTCCGCTGGACGAACTGCTGGAGCGCAGCGATTTCCTCGTCTTGGCGGCCCCCGTCACAGCCGAGACAACCAGGCTATTTGACCGCCAGGCTTTTCAAAAGATGCGTCCGACGGCTTTCTTGGTTAACATCTCTCGCGGAGCCTTGGCTAACGAGACGGACCTGGTTCGAGCATTGGACGAAGGCTTGATCGCCGGGGTCGGAACCGACGTTTTCGATAAGGAGCCGCCGAACCCGGCAAACCCATTGCTCAGCCATCCCAAAGCGATTGTCTCGCCACATGTCGCCTGGGGCACCGACTCGACGGTCCAGGCCCTGCTCG
>CAZYOX010000011.1:0-26857 GCA_964649285.1 uncultured Bryobacterales bacterium
TGAGCTTAACACCGTATCGCGCGACATCCGCGAGGCCTTGGACGAGATGGACAGCTCGTTGCCTTCAGGAGAGATTGCCGCGCTCGGCGGGCAGAATGAAGAACTCGAAACGTCGTTCTCCAGCTTGATATTCGCCCTCGGCTTGGCCATTTTCCTGGTTTACCTGGTGATGGCTTCGGAGTTCGAATCGTTAGTTCTTCCCTTCATCATTCTCTTCTCGGTGCCCTTGGCATTGGCCGGCGTTGTGATTTCGTTGGCCGTCACCCGTACTCCTGTCAGCGTCGTCGCGCTGTTGGGCGTCATCGTGCTGGCCGGTATCGTCGTCAACAACGCGATCATCCTGCTGGACTACACCAGCCAACTCCGCCGGGAGGGTCTATCCAAGCGCGACGCCATTGTGCAGGCCGGCCGCGTGCGCCTGCGGCCTATTGTCATGACCACCTTGACGAACGTCTTGGGTCTGGCCCCGATGGCCCTCGGCATCGGCGAGGGCGCTGAAATTCGCACGCCGATGGCGGTCACCGTCATGGGCGGCATGACCATATCCACGTTGTTGACCCTGGTATTGATTCCTGTCATTTACGAATGGGCCGATAGAAAGAAGTACGAAGTGGAAGAGATCGAGGAATCCGATTCGGTCGACGCCGTCTGGCAGGCGGGAGACTAAATGGAAAAACGCGGACACGGAACCGACGGCGCGGCCCAGGCCGGTTCAGCCCTTGCCGCGTTTTCCATCCGCCGCCCCGTGACCATCGCGATGGTCTTCGCCTCGCTATTGGTGATGGGATTCATATCCATCGACCGCATTCCGCTCGTCCTGTTGCCCAGCGTGACCTTCCCAGGTCTGTTCGTCTACGTCCCGTATTCCAACGCCACCCCAGAGCAGATCCAACAGACCATCACCAAGCCGATCGAAGAAGTCCTGGCGACGATTTCCGGCGTCGAACGCATGGCGTCCACGTCTAATGCGGACTCCGCGCAAATCGGCGTGTTTTTTGATTGGAACACCGACATCAGCATCGCCCGCGCGGAGATCCGCGAGAAGCTTGACCAGGTTCGCGCCGATCTTCCCGACGACGTTCGACAGGTGGTCGTGCGCGGTTTTGATACCGATGACATCCCAATCATCGAAGGCGTTATCTCCTCCAAGCGCGATCTGCATTCCGACTACGACTTCCTCGACCACAAGCTCAAGAAGCCCTTGGAGCGCATCCCGGGCGTCGCTGAAGCCCAATTGTGGGGACTGAGCCGCCAGCAGCTTGACATCTATCTGCGGACTGACGATCTCAAGAGACGCCAAGTCGATGTCGGTAGGCTTTTCCGTACCCTCAACGCGGTCAATACCAACATCTCGCTGGGCATGGTCGACGACGGCGGTTCGCGCTACGGCGCGGTATCCAAGAGTGCGATTGTTTCGATCGAAGATATCGCCCGTTTCCCGATCAACGAAGACGGCCTGCGGCTCGACCAGGTCGCCGATATCGTTTTCGATCAGCCGATCCGCAACAACGGCCAGCACCTGAACGGCGAATACGCCATCGGCTTCAGCGTGATCAAGTCCTCGGAAGCCAATACCGTCGACACGGTCGAAAAAGCGCAAGCGCTCATCGACTCCCTCGCCGACGATCCGGAACTTGAGGGCCTGGAACTCTACGTCTGGCACGACGCACGGAAAGAGATTGTCGAGTCCCTGAGCGGTCTGCTGGAAGCGGGCACGGTAGGCGCCGGGCTGGCCGTCTTCACTCTGTTCTTGTTCCTGCGGCGCATCGGTCCGAGTTTGGCCATAGGAGCAGCGATCCCGTTCTCCGTTATTGCCACGATCGGATTTCTCTACCTAGGCGGAGCCACACTCAATTTGCTGTCGATGATGGGGCTTATGCTCGCGACCGGCATGCTCGTCGACAATGCCGTCGTCGTCTTGGAATCCATCTATCAAAAGTTAGAGAAGGGACTGACGCCGCTTGAGGCCGCCAAACAGGGGTCCGGCGAAGTAACGACGGCGGTGATCGCCTCGACGCTGACGTCCATCATCGTCTTTGTACCGCTCGTATTCAGCAGCGACAGCGAGCTCTCGGTCATGTTCAAGCATTCAGGTATCGCGATCATCATCGCGCTGCTTTGTTCCTTATTCGTCTCCCTCACCGTCATGCCGCTCATGACCGCGCGGCTGGGGCGCTTCACGCGATTCTTTACCATCCCTCAATCGCTGGCGAGCGGCAGAGGCGCGATGACCGAGTTCTATCTTCGCGCGGTCCGCTGGCCTCTACGCCGGCGCTTCTTGACCGGCTTCGTCCTGGCGCCGGCCCTGGTGATCGCTTCGATGGTGGTGTTGAAGAACGTAATCCCTGACAACACGCCCGACGCACAGGAAGGCATGCGCATCGACGTTCAGTATGAGTTTTCCGAGAATTTTCACTACGTCAAAATCGAGAACGATTACGTAGGCCCGGTCGAAGCGTTCCTAGCCAAGAACCAGGAACGCTTCAAGATTACCGACTACATGAGCCAGTATTCGAACAACGGCGCCCGCTCGATGATCTTCTTTGACGCCGGCGCGATCACCGCCAAGGAGCTCCAAACCATCCGCGATCAGATCAGGGACGAGTTGCCCGTCATACCTGGCGCCGAGATTCGCATCAGCGGAGGCGGCGAGAACGGCGGCGACAATTGGATTACCGCCAATATCTTGGGTGACAACCCGAGCGAGTTGGCCCGTATCAGCGCGGAGCTGCGCGTCCTCTTGCAACAGAATCCGCAGTTCAGCGAAGTGCAGACCAGTGCCCGCGAGGCCCGCGAAGAGGTCAAGATCCAACTCGACCGCGATCGCGCACGCAGGTATGGCCTGAGCCCGCAAGACGTATCGCAGGTGCTCAATATCGTCGTGCGCGCCCAGCAGATGCGCGGCTTCCGCACTGATAAAGGCGAGGTCGAAATGTGGCTGCGGATCGATCCGGACGATATGCAGAGCGTCAACGACCTCAAGGCCATTACGGTCGGCGCCGCCGGCGACGGCACGCCCATCTCGCTAGGGCAAGTTGCCGAGATCTCCATCGGCGCCGTGCCGGGCTCGATCGGACGCGAGAATCGCCAGACCTACTCTTTCCTCGCGGCCCGCTGGAACGGCGATAGCCGCGATGAAGGTCACCAGGCGTTCCAGGACGTGCTCAACAATTACGCCTACCCCACGGGTTACGGCTGGAGCTTTGGGTTCTTCACACAGCGAGGGGAGTCCGAAGATCAAGAGGCGATTTTCAATCTGCTGCTCTCGCTGTTCATGGTCTATTTCGTGATGGCTTCGCTGTTTGAATCGCTTTCGCACCCGTTCTCGATCATGTTGTCGCTGCCGTTCGCCATCGTCGGAGTAGCGGGCATGTTATGGATTACGCACACGCCGTTCAACCTCATGGCGGTGATCGGCGGCCTGGTCTTGATCGGCGTGGTCGTCAACAACGGCATCGTGCTGATTGATCACATCAACAACCTCCGCCGCCGCGGCATGAGTCGCGAGGACGCCGTCATCGAAGGTTGCCGCGAACGCTTGCGCCCTATTGCCATGACAGCGGTGACGACGATCGTTGGCTTGGTCCCGTTGGCCTTTGGCGAGAGCAACCTAGCTGGCATGCGCTACTTTCCCATGGCGCGCACCATCATGGGCGGGCTGATGGCTTCAACCGTCCTAACCTTGGTCGTCCTGCCGATGTACTACACCTTGGTCGACGACTTCGGCGTCTACCTGAGTCGTCTGTGGTACACAACCTCGCCGGGTCGTTGGCACGCCCCCGCCGAAGGCGATTGAGTTTGGCTGGATCTGCCGCCCCGCGAACCGTAAGATAGTGGCATGCTTGCCCGAGGCGTTCTTCTTGGCCTGATCCTCCTCTCATCGGCCTCAGCCCAACAACTCGCGCTCAAGGAGTTGGCTCTGCGGGCCGATCCGTCCGGCGTCGCTATTCGACCGCTCGACAGCATACCGGTTCAAGCTCTGTATTATGGCCAGGACGGGGATCAGCGCATCCGGCTGCGGCTCGATGGAGCCACATTCAGCCTCGCGGCGGAGAACTCCGGCTGGCTCAGCAAGCCTTTCCGCTTCCAGGGCAATGAGACCGAGCCGTTTTATGAGGCGCCCAATCAAGGTCTGACTTCGATCATCTTCGGACGCGCCAGCGCACAGTTCGTCTTACAGGATGCCGTTGTCTACACCGCGCCGGCTGAGCCAGGCGAATACGAGATCCGCGCTGCGCTCAACGGCATTGAGGCCTCGCTCAAGATCACCGTCGCCGCCGACGCCGCCAGCCTGCTTCCCGACGAAACCACCTCATTCTCTGCCGAACCGGCCTCGACCTACCCCTATCGCGCCCTAGTGGAGCACTGGGCGCCATTCATCGCCCAAGAGACTTGGTTCTCTCCTAAAGCCGACTACCTTGCCCGCTTCGATTTCGACGGCGACTGGCTCGGCGCAGACAACTGGGAAGACGCTTTCGTCGGATCTTCGCAGGCCTACGTTTACTACGAGGTGATGGAAACCCAGACGCACTGGTTCCTCATCTACAACATGTTCCATCCGCGCGATTACTCCGACAAGTGCGTTGCCGGCAGCTGCCACGAGAACGACAACGAAGGCCTGATCCTGACCGTCCGAAAAGACGGCACTGCTTTTGGCTCGTTGCAGGTCATGGAAACCCTGGCGCACAACAACGTCTACTCCCACGTTGCCGACTCGTCAATTCGTTCCGGCATCCACAACATAGACGGCGGCATCGAGTTCTACCAAGGGAGCCATCCGGTGGCCTTCATCGAATCCGGCGGCCATGGCGTCTACGGTTCGACGTCCAGCCATGCGCGATTTCGGCTCGAAACGGGCAAGTTCACCGCGGGCACGGGCGTCACCTACGTTTACAAAGGAGTTGCCGAGCGCCCCAAGCATCCCGACGACCGCGAAGTCGGCTACGAACTGCTGTCGATCTACGACCATTGGTGGCTTCGCTCGCAACTGAGCACGGCCCGCCAGGATGGTATGTTCGATGCGTACTACGTTTATATTCCGGAAAATAATCGCCCGCGCACCCAGGCGCAAGAAATTGCTGGCTCCTTTCTAGGACGGACCGAGAGCGAGAATAAGGCCAAGCCTTTTTGGGGCTGGCACGACAACCGCACCCGCAAGAAAAACATGATCGGAACCGGGCAATGGGGACTTGATCCCGCCTATGCCGTTACTCAGAATTTGCGCATCCCTGGGCCCTTCTCGCTCGACTATATCTACAACCCTTACCTAGGGTTCGGCACGCCCGATCGCTCGGTTACGGCCTCGCCCGCAGCTCCTGTTCAGACAACCTCAGCCCCGGCTTCAAGGCCGCGGCAGGAGAGTGCGCGGCCGGCGCCGGAGGGCATGAGCGTATTCGAAAAGCACATCGACCTGCTTCGCCAGGGCGGGTTTCAATTCTAGGCTTCTTCCGTTGCGGATTCAGCAGGAGCGGGCGGGCCTGGTCCTAACAAGATGGCGATCCAGCGCGTTTCCGGCTCCGGCTCCATCGCGATCTTGAGGGCCATCGTCAGCGGAACCGAAAGCAGCATCCCGATCGGCCCTAGCACCCAGCCCCAGAAAAGCAACGAAAGCAACACGACGAACGGCGAGAGGCCCAGCCCATTGCCGAAGACGCGCGGCTCCACGATATTGCCGAGAATGCTGTTGATCACCACGTAGCCCGCAACAACGATCAACGACGCGCCGACGCCCAGACGTAACAGAGCGAGAAGAATCGGCGGAATCGCCGCAAGGATGGAGCCGACGTTGGGAATATAGTTCAGAACGAAAGCCAACAAGCCCCAGAGCAGGGGGAAATCGACTCCGACGGCGGCGCAGAGTAGACCCGCCGTCAACCCGGTCAGCAAACTGATCCAGGTCTTCATTACCAGGTAGCGGTTGACGCTTTCGAATAACTGCTGATACCTCTCCAGGTGGACGTGCCGTTCTCCAAATGCAGCGGCCAGCTTCGCCGGGAATGTCTCAGCTTCCAACAGCAGGAAGAGCGCCAAGATGAACATCAAGACGCCGTCCACGACCAACCCGCTCACTCCCGTAAAGATGTTCGCGGCTAAGTCTAGTGTCCATTCCGAGTCGAGCAGCCGGGCCACCTGCGAGTCTAGATTCGCAGCCAGTCCGTACTCGGCCAGGAAGCGGCTGGCCGACTCGTAGTGGGTCCGCATCAACTCTTGGTACTCGGGAATCCGCTCTTGCAGTTCAGCGATCGACGATCCGACGAGCATCGCCACCGCTCCCAGCGCGCCGATGGCGGCGCCCATGGCTGCGATCAGCCCGACGAGGAAAGGCACCCCTTTCCTTTGGAGGAAAGATACCGTCGGTGCAATGACCACCGCCAAGAACAACGATGCCAGCACCAAGACCACCAAGTCGCTTGCCGCTTTGAGTCCAGCCGTGATCACGACAAGGGCGGCGACTTGCACGAGCGTGCTCGTCCGGGCGGACGCCGCAATTTGGTGAGCCACCAAGTTAGGTTAGAGCATGCCAAAGAAAAAGGCGTCGGCCTGTGGGCCGACGCCTTGATTCCATCTGCTCAGGAGTAGCTATTCCTCGAGGCGGCCTTGACCTTCCGTCGTCAAGTAGACCAGCTCCGCCGGAGGCAGAGCACCGGCACTCAAGGCCTTTTGGTGGAAGGAGCTGAACTTGAAGTCGGTGGTGATCTCTTGGTAGCGGGTCCGCACGCGCAACCACTGCTTGGAGCCGATGTAGGCGATCGCGGAACTCGTCGGGTTCAACTGCAGCGTACGAACCGCTGAAGACACCGCGCCGGCTTCCATGAACACTTGGCGTTGCAACATCGCTTCGGCGTCCTCGACCGACATGTTTTGCGTATGTAACTTGATGTCGAGCATGGCGTTGGCGAGGAACTCTAACTTGTACTTCAGCCAGGTCAATTGGAAGTTCTGGTTTCCCTTGTTGAAATCCTGGTCCATCGTTGAGTTGACCAGGTACATGCTCCAGCCGCTAACGTAGGCGCGATTGCCGTTTACGTTGCGGACCAAGCGCGACGCCTCGGTCATCTCGGGGTTACCCGTGGCCGCCACAGCGGATTGCAAGTAGCGCGAAAGCGCATCCACGGCGACAATCTGCAGTTTGAAGTTGTTGTACTCCCGAAGCTTCGCCAACACCGCGGCCCGGCTGGCGGTATCCGGCAGCGGCGTCACCCAGAAGTGCGCCTCAATGTCCGGGTCCAGGATAGGCGTGCTTTCGAAGGCGCTGACCGGATAGCGATCTCGCAGAAATACCGGCGTCTGGGAGACCGACAGCTCCTCACCGCTGGGGAAGGTCATCAATTCCTCCTGCGCCATGAAGGTCTTGGCCTCTTCGATGTTTTGTTCAATTCGCTCCACGGCGCCGTCTTCGCTGTTCAGGCGATTGGCGTCGGAAACGATATCGAGAATGTCGCGCATCAGCGCGTAGTCGTTCGGCGGGCGCTGATTGCCGTAGATGCCGGCGTGAATCGGTCGCGCAACCGCCATTAGGCGGCTATAAACGTCGTCGTAGTCCGTCTGTAGTTCGGTCAGAATTTCGTCGAGACTCAGATCGTCTTGTGAACTGTCGACCTTCAGCTTCTGCTCAAACAGGCTCGCGCCCATGCGCCAATCGCCCGTTGTCGCCAATCCGTCGAGAAACGTATCGAAGTCGCGCAAGGCAGCCACGGCGCCGTCGGCGGCGGCAGTGTAATCCGCTCCGCTCGCGCTAGGCAGTTGCGCCGGGATGTCCTCGCTGATCATTTCGATCAATCCGGCCAACTGGCTTTTAGCCGTCTCAATTTGTAACGTGGAAGATGACGTCAAGTTCTGCTTCGCCTGCGCAATAAACTCAGGCACCTTCTGCAATCTAGCAGTGACGTGTCCAGCCCTCTCGCCCTCCGGAGCATAGTCTTGCACTGTCGGGACCAACAGAGCTCGGCCTAGCAACTCCATATAAAAGTTTGGGTCGCTGGCGTATTGCTTCCGCGTCTGCAATTCGAAAAGCGCGCGCTCGGTACGATCCTCCATCGACGTCAGATCCGCGAAAATCTCACCGCGCATCGTGTTGCGGTCTGGAATCTGTTCGGGGTCGCGCAGCGCGTTGGCGATCTGACTGTAGTAGTCGACTTGCGCCTGAATGCCGGCCGCGGAGTAATCGCCCAACTGCTCATCTAGTTGAACCGTGCCCTCTGGGCCGGTGTGGGTGTGGTAGCCGATCTCCGTGGCCAAGACCGGGGTCATCGCCATCGTCTGATGAGCGAACTGATCCACTATGCCGCCCACGCTTTCTTCGGTTGGGCCGATATCGCAACTGCCGCCCATCAAGAACGGGATCGTTACGATCCCGATCAATAGCTTCTGCTTCAGGTTCAAGCTCATCATCCTTATTCCATTGTCCATGGGGGCGAAGACTCAAGACGAGCCGACGGCGTCGGCGTCAGGGCCTTCCCAGAATCACCATCTTACTGGTCTAGCGTACATTTGATCAATCGTTTGGTGCGTTTCAGAACGAAAGGGGATCGCGTCGACAATGCAGCCGTCAACCCTAATAGGATTGCCAGCGGCAAGTCCGTGGGGGTGAAGTCGTTCGGCGCGTGTCTGCGTCACGGGAGTGTTGCGAGATGCCCGCCTCAAAGCGGCGTGGCTTGGGCGTCGCTGAGTCTATTTGGATGCTTCTTTGACGGCGTTGTCCAGCAAAGCGGCGAGCGAAGAGCTCTTTGCGTCCACCTGATCCTGCAGGCCAGCGTGTCTCTCGCGTAAAGAGTGCAATTCGTCGGCTAATTCCAAAGCGGCCAATACGGCAATGCGGTAGTTGTCGACCGAGGCGCCCCGGTCAGCGATACGATTCATTCGCTGGTCCACCATCTCGGCAATCTGCCGCACGCGGTCCGCATCTTCGTCGCTGCGCAGCCGATAGACTTGCCCGAAGATCTGTACCGGTGTGCCTTGGTTCGCCTTCATTCGCGTTGGCCCGCCTTGCGGGCGCTTGTTTAGCCGATCGATTCGAGGCGTTCGAGCAGAGACTCAATTCGGCTCCGTACGGATTTCTGCGTCTTTTCCGCTTCGGAACTCTGGCTGCGGAGATGATTCACGGTCTCTTCCAACGTGCTGATTTTCGTCTCTAGCTCCGCCGCGCGGGACTCGGCGCGCTCCCTGAGCGTCCGAGCCTCTTTCAGTTGGTCCACGATGGCAATGATCTTGGCTTCCAGCAGATCAAGAGCACTGGTTTCATCCGGTTCGGCGGTCAATAATGTTTCGCTTGTCGTTTCCATACAATGCCAGGTTCCTATCATCCTACCCCACAACGGCATGGCCGGATTGGAGCGTACGCTTATCAACAAGTTGCCAACAAAAGCTCTAGCTTTTGCGCAATGGCAACGGCGCTAGCGTCTTCGAACTTCCGCGCCACCACCTGAACGCCGATCGGCATTCCTTCCGGTGAATGCCCTACGGGGATGACGACTGCGGGATTGCCCGTCATATTGAAGACTTGGGAATAGCTGAAGACGTGAGGGTAGGAGACGCTACGTCCGCCAATCGTCCATTCCCGCTGTCCGTGCCGGTACGCAGGAACCGCCGCAACCGGGCAGAGCAGGATAGGGAAGTCCTGCATGCGCTTCGCTAGCCGAGCGCTGAACAAGTCCCGCTGTACCCACGCGTCGAGAAAGTCCGGATAGGACATGCGGCCGATCTCTTCTTCGGAGGCCAGCAGGCCCCACGACAGCGGATGTACCTGGTCTTCCTTACCGCCGACCATCGGCTCGATCAGAGTTCGCGCCGCCACGCCAAACAGCTTCCACCAGCAGTCAATCGCCCCTTCCATTCCGCTCCATTTGTAGGGCCTTACGTCAAAGCCGTCCGCCGCCAGCAAATTCGCCGCGCGCTCCACTGCCGCGCGCGTCTCCTCGGTGACCGGCGCCACGCCGTCATCCGTGTACCACCCGATTCGCATGGCCTTCAGCGACTCCTCAGAAGGCGGCCGCACCGGTACGGGGGCCGACTGAGCATCGCCGGCGTCCGGTCCTGCCGTCGCTTCCAAGAGCAGTTGCAGGTCGGCCGCCGAGCGTGCCATCGGGCCGATCAGCCCCATGTAGCCGCCAGGCCCCGCGCACCCAGGGAAGTGTCCCGTTCTTGGGATCACGCCTGGCGTCGGCTTGAGCCCAAAGATCCCGCAGAAGTGCGCCGGCACCCGAATCGAACCGCCGCCGTCGCTGCCCATGCCGCCGGCGGACATGCCGTCGGCAATCGCCGCCGCCTCGCCGCCGCTCGATCCGCCTGCCGTGAAGGCCTGGTTAAGCGGATGGTTGGTGCGCCCGTAGAGATGGTTGTCCGTCTCGTAGGCCATCAGCAAGTCCGGCGTGTTGGTCACGCCCAAGATGACGGCGCCCGCGTTGCGCAAGCGGGAGACGAGCACGGCGTCCTTCTGCGCCCTTCTTCCGCGGCGAAAATTCGAGCCGCATTCGCACCGCCGGCCAGCCACATCGATCGACGACTTGATCGTCAAAGGAACGCCGTGCAGTGGGCCGGTCATCTCACCCCGTGCAATGGCCAGGTCGGCTGCGTCCGCCGCCGCCAAGGCCTGCTCCGCTGAGAGGTCCACGATGGCGTTCAGAGCACGGTTCCGGGCCTCGTAGCGGGCCAAGCAGGCCTCGATCAGCTCGCGGGAGGAGATCTGCTTGAGGCGGATCTTGGCCGCCAACTCCCCCGCCGACGCTCGCAGCAGTTCCGGCATTTCTCCTATGGTGACAGGTAGATCGAACGATCGCCGCGTCTAGAGCGAACCACTGAGGTACGGAGGGCCGCGGCTCGACGTACGATCTCCTTTCGTCGGCATATGTCCGTCCGCTGTCCCTTCGTATGCACCTCCGTACCCCCTCGCTCCTCTGGATTCTTCTTGCCGGGTTGTCCATCGGAGGGCTCCTCGCAGCTGGCCTGAAGTTGGTCGCACAGGCCCAGAAGCCGTTAGGTCACGCAGAGAAAATACCGCTATTGGCTATCGCCCCCCAACCACCCGCTGTCCCCGTCGCTTATGAGATTGGGATCCCTGGGTTTGCTTCGCCCGTGCTCGACGTCGAGCGCGCGTTGTGGAAGGATCAACAAGAGTTAATTCAAAAGCGGTTACTTCTTCCTATTGAAGGAATTACCAAGATTTCATTAAGGGATTCCTTCACGCATTCGCGCGGCCCCAAGGGCGCTCAGCGCCACCATGCGATCGACCTGCTGGCGCCGCGAGGGCGTTCGGTGCTGGCCGTCGAGGATGGCACTATTCGGTGCATCAAGTGGCATCCAAGGGGCGGCCTCACGATCTACCAATACGGTCCCGAGGGGCGCTATTCCTACTACTACGCGCACCTGCAAAAGCTTGCCAAGGGTCTGGCGGAGGGATGCATGGTCCAACGCGGCGACGTCATCGGCTACGTCGGCTCCACGGGCAGCGCGGCCGCCTCATCTCCGCACTTGCACTTCGAGGTTCGCAAGATTCTAGACCGCGAAGCCTGGTGGAGCGGCGAACCAATCAACCCCTACCCGCTTTTCCTGGCGGGCGAAGAGCATGTTCCGGACTGGATCCTCAATCAATCGGCCGATTAGCCAACTCAGCAACGACCCGGACATCCCCTTCCAGAAAATCGAGATCGGCGAGTGCGCGCGGGGCGACCCATCGGGTCTCGGCAAAGAAGGCGTCGTTCAGTTCGCCGCCGTAGGCCTCAATCCAATAGAAGATCAGCTCGATGGGCTTTTTCCCTGGGTAGCTGAACTCGTACCGCAAGAACTCTTCGCCTAGCGTCGCTTCCACTAACAGCTCTTCACGCAGCTCACGGGCCAGCGCATCGCGGGGCTCCTCTCCCGGCTCTACCTTGCCGCCCGGGAACTCCCACTTCGAGGCATGGGCCTGATCCTGCCGGCGCCGGCACGCCAAAATGCGCGCGTCGCGCACGAACAATCCTGCGACGACTTGGATCACGACTCGCTGCTCAAGGCCCGCAGTGGAATCATTCCGCAGCGCCGACCTGCGACACGGCGAAACGCGAATCCCGGCGCAGCAATTCCACTAGTCCTTGCTCGCCGACCAAGTGGGCCGCGCCGACAATGACAAACCACTTGCCGCCGCCTTCGAGCATGCCGGTGATCTTCTCGGCCATGCCGACATTCCGGTCGATCAGAATCCGTTGGTATAGAGGACGCATCTCCGGTTTTTCCTCGTAGTCCTTGAGCAGCATGCTTTCCAATACCGTGGCATCGCCGGCTTGCCAGGATGCGATCATCTCATCGATTCGCTCGGCGAAGCTTGAATACTCGTCGATCGTCGAGATGAGGAACAACTCCTGGAGTGCGTCCGGCATCTCCGCCAGCATCCGCAGCTGGAAGTCAGCGGTTTCCAGTTCATGAACCGGCTTGTCTAGCTGCTCGGCCTGCCCCAAGAAATGGCGTTCAATGCCGATCTCGGCGTCGAAGCCCACGCGTTGCATTTCCAACACTTGCAACGTCGCCGCCGACATCCACGGCCGAAAGGCCTGGAAAACCGCCAATGGCAGCCCCCGCTCCTCCAAGAACGATTGGAATTTCGCGAACGCTTCGGGTGATAAGTGGTCCTTAACCGTGGAGCCGTCCGTGTATAGGCCCATCTGCATCGCCATCGCTTGTTGCTCAGCCGCGTCGCCCTGGCTGACGTCGACTTCGACCACGACGTTGTCCGTGGCGCGGAAAGCCTCCTCGATACGCTCGTCCAACGGATAGAGATCCGGCTTGGCGAGGTGGATAGAGCCCAGCAAGTAGGCTTCTCCCGAGTCGCTGGAGACTCTCCATAGGAACACCGGATCCTGCGCGGCCAGGGTTTGCCCGAACAAAAGCAACAAGGCCGAAAGCAGCCATTGCCTTCGGCCCATCAGCCAAGCGGATGTCGTGTGCGAAAAGTGGTCCATGGAGCCGGGGGTTCCCTGGCCCCATCATAGAGGGTAAGAGCTCGACTAGAACTGTTTCTCGATGGCGCTGGTAAGTTCCGCCGACATAGGCTCAATCTTCGACTCAAACTGCTTCACCACTTCGCCGTTCTTGCCGACGAGAATCTTGGTGAAATTCCAACCGATCTGCTGGCCCGTTTCCGAGGTCAGGTACTTATAGAGCGGGTGCTGATCGGCGCCTTTTACCGAGATCTTCGAGAACATCGGGAAGGTCACGCCGTACTCGCGGTTGCAGAACGTCTTGATCTCCGCGTCGCTTCCCGGCTCTTGTTGCCCGAAGTTGTTAGCCGGAAATCCAAGAATCACCAGGCCCTGATCTTTGTATTTCTCGTACAGCGCCTGCAGGCCTTCGTACTGCGGCGTGTAGCCGCAACGGCTGGCTACGTTGACGAATAACTTGACCTTGCCGTCGTACTGGCTCAAGGAGACCGTGTCTCCGTCGATGGTCTTCATCTGGAAATCGTCAACGGACGGCGCCGCGCCTAAGCTCATGGCAAATAAGACTCCCAACAGCAGTAAGGGTTTCATGTTCCTGAGTATAATCCGGACGCGCCGTCTGTCCAGCGGCTAGACCCGCGACGGCTCCACAGCAGGCATCGTGATCGTTTATCCTGGCCTATTGCCATCCCATGACGACTAGGCTTGCAATGTGGTCCGGCCCGCACAACATCTCGACGGCAATGATGCGGTCGTGGGGCGCACGTCCTGACACCGTGGTTTGCGACGAGCCGCTCTATGCCCACTATCTCAAGGTCACCGGTCTGCCGCATCCCGGCGCGGCGGAGACGCTCGCAGCGCACGAAGCGGATTGGCGCAAAGTGGCCGACTGGCTAACGGGTCCGCTGCCTGAGGGCAAGTCCGTCTTCTACCAGAAGCACATGAGCCACCACCTGCTTCCGAATATCGAACTCGACTGGGTGCATACGCTCAACAACTGCTTTCTCATTCGGGAACCGCGCGAGATGATCACCTCGCTGCTGGAGTTTCTCCCCAAGCCGCGCATCGAAGACACGGGGCTGCCGCAGCAGGTGCGCATCTTCGAGATGGTTAGCGCCGCAACAGGCCAAATCCCCAGCGTGCTGGACGCCCGGGACATCTTGCTCAACCCGCGCGCGGTCTTGGAAAAGTTCTGCGAGAGAATCGGTCTGCCGTTCTACGAGGCGATGCTCCGATGGGCGCCTGGGCGCCGCGAGACAGACGGAGCCTGGGCCGACCATTGGTACGCCAAGGTTTATCGCACCACCGGCTTCGGCCCCTATCAGCGTAAGGTCGACCCCGTTCCCGAGGAACTGGAAGGTTTGCTCGCCGACTGCGAAGATCTCTACCGCCAACTCCATCCGTATCGGATCACCGCGGATTGAAGCATCATGCTGCAAAAGTTCGACGAACGCAATCGAGACCTGCAAGTCAACATCAACGGCAAGCTCGTCCACCGCGACCAGGCTGGCGTCAGTCCTTTCGACTCCGTCGTGCAGGGCGGCGATGCCGTCTGGGAAGGTTTGCGTCTCTACAACGGACGCATCTTCCGGCTCACGGAACACCTGGATCGGCTGCGCTCGTCGGCCCTAGCTCTGGCTTTTACCGAGATCCCTTCGCACGACCAGATAACTGCTGAGATCAAGAAGACGCTCGCCGCCAACGCCATGACCGACGGCGTACACATTCGCTTAACGCTCACGCGTGGAGTCAAGGTGACCAGCGGCATGGATCCGCGCTTGAACCAATCGGGACCCACGCTGATCGTCCTCGCTGAGTTCAAACCGCCTGTTTACGACAAGACCGGCATCCGGCTCATCACCAGCACGATGCGCCGCCCTACGCCCGACGTGCTTGACCCCAACATCCATCACAACAACCTGCTGAACTCGATCTTGGCCAAGATTCAAGCGAACGCGGCGGGCGTTGACGACGCACTGATGCTCGACTCGCAGGGATTTGTCGCCGAGACCAACGCCACGCACGTCTTCCTTGTGCATCGGGACTTGGTCATCACTCCGCGGACCAACGCCTGTCCTGAAGGCATCACTCGCGAAACCGTGCTCGGACTGTGCCGTCGGAACGGCATTGAGCACGAAGTGCGCGACGTCTCCCTGACGGAAGTCTTTCGCGCCGAGGAGATGTTCTGCACCGGGACAATGGGCGAGCTGGCGACCGTCAGCGAAGTCGACGGACGCACGATCGGCAGCGGCAAGAGCGGCCCGATGACCGCGCGGCTCTCCGTGCTCTTCCGCGAGCTCACCGAACGCGAGGGAACAGTCGTCATCTAGTCCGCTTCCGCTCGCCTAGCGAACCGAGCCGCAAAGCCTTCAGCGTGCGGTCCCCATACCTCGGCATGCGACACACCACCCGAGCCGCAGGCGCGAGCCTGCGGCTGTTCCCACAGCCACGGGACTGACGCCCGTGGCTCAGGTGCGCCAGCGGAGCCAAGCCTCGCCCAAACCACCATCCTTACTCCCCCGAAGGGCCACACCCCGCGAATGCGGCCCGGCGCCGCGCGAGCGGCGTGGGAGAATATGGACGTCTTGAGCGAAGCTTTTCTCGCGTCGGAACCAGTCATTCGCTTGTCGTTCTTTTTCGGCGTCCTGCTAGCCATGGCCCTCTGGGAAACCCTGGCCCCGCGCCGCCGCCGGCGGTTTCCTCGACTTCGACGCTGGCCGAGCAATTTCGGGTTAGTCGTCTTTAATACCGTAGTCCTGCGCCTCATCGTGCCGACCGCCGCTGTCGGCGCCGCACTTGTCAGCGCCGAGCGCGGTTGGGGCCTGTTCAACTACCTCGACCTGCCCGGATGGCTTGAGGTCGTCGCCGCCGTCGTGATCCTCGACTTGGTTATCTATGGGCAGCATGTGATGTTCCATCACGTGCCAATGTTGTGGCGCTTGCATCGCATGCACCATGCCGACCTCGATCTCGATGTCACCACGGGCGCGCGATTTCACACCATCGAGATTCTTGCCTCCATGGGAATCAAGCTGGTCGCCGTCGCCGCACTCGGCGCGCCGGCCTTGGGCGTGTTGATCTTCGAAGTCCTGTTGAATGCCACGTCAATGTTCAATCACGCCAATGTGCGTTTACCTAAAAGCCTCGATCGCCTATTGCGGCTGGTGCTCGTCACTCCAGACATGCATCGCGTGCACCATTCAATCCTGCGCCGCGAAACTGACAGCAATTTCGGTTTCAATCTGCCCTGGTGGGACAGGCTCTTCGGTACCTACCGCGATCAACCCGAGGCAGGACACATTGGCATGACCATCGGCATCGACCAGTTCCGCTCCCCTCGCGAACTTCTCCTGGACCGCATGTTGACTCAGCCCTTCCGAGATGAGGCAAGTCCGGCGCGGTCCGTTGCGCGACAATAGCGCCTGATGCAGTTCGATCTACTCATCCGTGGTGGAACCTGCGTAACCCCTGCCGGCGTAGGCGCCGCCGACATTGGCGTACGGCACGGCCGCATCGCAGAGATCGGCGGCTTATCGAGATCCGACGCCGCCGAAGTCCTCGACGCCTCCGGGTTGACGATTTTGCCGGGCGTCATCGATTCCCAGGTGCACTTCCGCGAGCCGGGGCTGGAGCACAAGGAAGATCTAGAGACAGGTACGCGCGGGGCCATCCTCGGCGGGGTCACCTCGATCTTCGAGATGCCCAATACCAAGCCTCCCACCGTGAACCAGGAGGCGCTGGGCGACAAGCTCCGCCGCGCGAGCGGACGCGCCTGGTGCGACCATGCGTTTTTCATCGGCGCCACGCCGACCAACTACGCCGAACTGCCCGAACTGGAACTGTTGCCTGGATGCGCCGGCATCAAGCTATTCATGGGCAGCTCAACGGGCAATCTGCTCGTGTCAGAAAGTCCCGACGTCCTGCGCACCCTACAGCACGGCTTCCGCCGCGTACCGGTGCACAGCGAAGACGAAGCACGCTTGCGTGAACGCTGGAACCTCATCAAAGACGGCGCCAACGTGGCCATGCACCCTGTCTGGCGCGACGTGGAGGCGGCCATTAGGAACACCCGCCGCCTGGTCGAATTGGCCCGCCAAGCCAGACGCCGCATCCACGTCCTGCATGTCACCACCGCGGAAGAGATGGAGTTCCTGGCCGAACACAAAGACATCGCCACGGTCGAAGCCACGCCGCAGCATCTCTCCTTCTCGGCTCCCGGCTGTTACGAACAACTGGGCAGCTTGGCGCAGATGAACCCGCCGATTCGCGAAGAGCATCATCGCCAGGCGCTGTGGAGAGCGATTGATCAAGGGGTCGTTGACGTGTTGGGATCTGACCACGCCCCGCACGCCCGCGAAGAGAAAGATAAGCCCTACCCGCAGTCTCCTTCCGGCATGACGGGCGTACAGACCTTGCTGCCAGTCATGCTGGATCACGTCCACGCCGGACGACTGAGCCTCGAGCGACTGGTCGACCTCACCGGCCACGGCCCGCAACGCATCTACTCGATTGCGCGTAAGGGCCGCATTGCCGTCGGTTACGATGCCGATTTCGCCGTCGTCGATCTCAACGCCAAGCGCACGATCACGCACGACTGGATTGCCAGCCGCGCCGGCTGGACTCCTTATGACGGCCGCAAAGTAACTGGCTGGCCGATCCATACGATCTTGCGCGGACGCGTGGTTGTTCGCGACGGCGAACTGCAGGGTCCCCCCAGCGGCGAACCGGTCGTGTTTCAGGAAGCGGCGCCTCTGTAAAGCATGACACGTCGTTCCAATCGCCTCGAAGCGCTGGCTTTCGGCTTTGCTTTTTTTGCTTCCATACTCGGCTTCGTCTCGATCGCCGCATCACAGATTTGTTGGGGCGCGGCAATCGCGCTCTGGCTTGCGGCCGGCAAGCGTTTCGAGATGCCGCCCCTAAAGGGCCCCTTGCTGTTCTTTATGGGCTGGACGGTCCTGGCGGCGATTGTGTCGGTCGACCACGCCGCCGCCTTTCCGCAGATCAAGAAGATGCTCGTGTTCGCCGTGTTGCCGGTTGTCTACACCCTGTTTCGGACAACCTCCGCGGCGCGCCGCCTGATGGAAGGCTGGTTTGCGGTCGGCTTCATCACTGTCGGCGTCAGTTTCGTGCAGTTCTATCTCAAGTGGCGCGAGTCGGTCGATAGAGGGGAGCCTTTCTTGCTGGGATACCTGAGCGATCGCATCACCGGGTTGATGAGCCACTGGATGACCTTCAGCGAAACGGCGGTGCTGATCCTCGCCATGCTCGCCAGCTACGTCCTGTTTCGCGACCGTTCTCGCCGGGGCGGCGCGGTGTGGTTGCTGTTGACGGTCTGGGTCTTGGCCGGCATCGCCTTAAGTTGGACTCGCTCCGTCTGGATTGCCGCGGCCGTGCTTAGCGTTTACTTCGTCTGGTTTTGGAAGCCGCGTTTGCTCTGGCTGGGCCCCGTCGGCTTGTGCGTCCTGCCCTTGGTCTTCTCCCTACCCGCGGTGACTTCTCGGGTCGACTCGCGCATCATCATGTGGCGCACAGGCGTACGCATGATCCAGGATCATCCGCTTTTCGGCGTTGGCCCTGAGCGGGTCGGGCCAACCTTCATGGATTACTTGCCGTCCGATGTGCCCAAGGAGCTGCCGGAGGCGTACTACGCCCATCTGCACAACACGTTTGTACATTACGCCGCCGAGCGCGGCCTGCCGATCGTTTTGGCTTTGTTGTGGCTCTTCGGCAAAGTCTTGTGGGACATGAGTCGCGCACTGCGCCGCGCGCCGCCGGGACCAGGCGATGAACGATTCTTGTTGCATGGCGCCATCACGGCGACGATAGCGTTGCTCATCGTCTGCATGACGAACGTATCGATGGGCGACAGCGAAGTCTTAGGAGCTTGGTTCGCCGTAGTCGCGGTAGGCTACCGAGCGGCCCAGCCATGGCAATAATTGCCAGGCGTGAGGTAGCTGCGAACAAAAACGGTGACTAACACTGGGCATTTTCGGCTTGAGGTTGCTCAAGCCGCGAGCGGCTTTCCTCCGCTACGATACCCTAATTTCTCAGGCTCTCCGTGATATTGAGAGCGATCCGCAAAGACTCGGCGTCAGAGTACGAGCCGAACTGGACGATTCGCTTCACACCTATCATCTGCAGTTCAGTAGCCGCCGGCGGCCGCCAGACGAGCAAGTCCGCCGACCGCACCGCTACTTCGTCTACCGCATCCAAGACGATGTCGTTGAAATCCTGCGGCTGATTCACGACGCGCAGGACCTGCAGCGTCAGCTTCCCGTCGAGGAGCTCTAGTGTGCCCCTCTCCCCACTAACACCGCCGGGATCGAGTGCAGCAAGATCTTCAAATCCAGCCACAACGACCAGTTGTCGATGTATTCCAGGTCGAGCCGCATCCAGGTCTCAAAATCCAAGTCGTCGCGTCCATGCAGCGCCCACAGACACGTCAAACCGGGACGCATGCGCAGCCGCCGCCGCTGCCAGCTCTTGTATTGATCCACTTCCACCGAGACCGCTGGCCGCGGGCCCACAACCGACATATCGCCTCTCAGCACGTTCCAAAACTGCGGCCACTCGTCAATCGAGTAGCGCCGCAAGAAGCCGCCAATCGGCGTCAGTCTGGGGTCGCGAGCTATCTTAAACACCGGACCGTCCCTCTCATTGAGGTGTTGGACGCCGCTGCGGAGCTCCTCGGCGTTCGCCACCATCGAGCGAAACTTATAAAACGTAAAGGTTCTACCGTTGAGCCCAAGCCTCTTCTGCTTAAACAGCGCCGGCCCCGGCGAAGTGAGTCGCACCAGCAGCGCCACCGCCAGCATCGGAATCGCCAACACGACCAAGGCAACGAGCGAAGATACGACATCGAAAATGCGCTTCAGCAGCATGCGTATCTCGTCATGCGGGCTGGTGGTAAAGGTCAGCAGCGGATAGCCGCCGAAGCGGTCCAGAAAGACCCGGCTATTGACGTGCGGGAAGAAGTTCGTCGCCACGCGCGTCCGCACCCCTTCCTCATCGCACAGCAGGAAAATCTCCTCCATCTCGGCAAGCTTTGACGCCTCAATCGCGAAGAAAATCTCATCGACGGCATTCTCCCGGAGCAACTTCGGCAACTGATCCAGGTCCTTCACCGGATAACCGTTGAAGTCTTCCTCGCCGCCGTTGTCCGTCGCCGAAACGTCGATGACCGCCAGTAGGCGCGCCCCATATTCCTCGGCGCGATCCAATCGATGAATAAGCTCCAGCGCGCGCTTCCTCTCGCCGATTACCACGTAGAACAGTTCCGCCCCGAATTGTTTGCGCACCCAGCCTCGCAGGCCCCCCGCTGTCCCGCGATAGACGAGCAGCAGCGCCAGGTCGAACAAGAGGAACAATCCGATGAACGGCCGGCTGATGTCCAGCCGCATGGCGAACATGAACAGAGCCAAGCCCATGGCTCCGAAACTGATTTGCCGCAACGTGTCGTAAACGGCGGCGCGGAAGTCGGCGCCGTAGAGCCGTCTATACGTTCCAATCCAACTGCCCAACGCCAGCCACAGGACCAAGATGAAGCCCAGTAGAAGCGCCTTGATCGGCGTCGTAATAAAGAAAACGTTGGCGAGGGGAAAGATCTGCCGCGTCTGGTAGGCGGCCTCAAACGCGATAACGGTGAGAATCACGTCCGCCGTGGCGAACAACAGAACGGCCCTTTGCTCGTGACGATCAAACACCGTGTAGCCGGAATGATATCAAGGATCTACGGCCGCTGGCTTCACGTACTTCAGTTGGTAGGTCGGCGGATCGCCGCCCGGGCCCTTGAGATAGTGCTCCATCCAGCGGATCATGCGCAGGTTGTAGTCGTATCGAGATGCCGCGCGGCGGTTGCCGTGACCCTCGCCCGGGTAGAGAACTAATCGCACCGGCGTGTCGGTCTGCATCTTAATCAGCCTGTAGAGCTCCCGCGACTGGTCCGTGGGCACGCGAGTGTCCTCTTCGCCGTGCAGAATCAGCAGTGGCGTCTTGGCCTTCGCCGCGTGGTAGATCGGGCTGCGCTCAAGGAAGAACTGCCAATCCTCCCAGACGCGCTTGCGGTGGTGAACCTCGAACAACTCCTCCGGAATATCGGTGGAGCCAATCTTCGAGATCTGGTCGCTAATACCCACCAGCATCACTGCCGCCGCGAAGCGCTCGCTTAGCGCCGTCGCCGCCCAGGCCGTTGCATAGCCGCCGTAAGAGCCTCCGGTGATGCCGACTTTCTGCGGATCCGCCAGCCCAGTCGCCGCTAAGTGGTCGATTGCGTCGACCAGATCGTCAAACTCCTTGCCGGCGATGTCGCCGTGGTCTAGTTTCGAGAACTCGACTCCGCGACCCGTGCTGGAGCGATAGTTAGGCTGAAAGACGGCGAACCCTCGCGCGGCGGCTACTTGGCCCGGCCGCGCATACGAAGTCGTCCAGCCATCCGCCTCGCGCGCCTCCGGTCCGCCGTGTACGTAGAGGATGAGCGGATAACGCTGTCCCGGCTGTTCGTCCAGCGGATGGATCAGCACTCCCTCGATGCGCAGCCCGTCTCGCGCTAGATACTCGATACGTTCTTGCTTGGCGAAGCGCATATCGGCCAGCCAAGGGTTCGAGTTGGTCAACACCTTGGCTTCCTTTTTGCCTTCAGCAATGACCGCAACTTCCGCCGGATGCTCCGCCGACTCCTCCAGCACGACGGCCGTCCCATCGCGCGCCAGACTTAGCCCGCCCAGCACTTTGCCGGCGCTTGCCGCGACGGTAGTCGTTCCCGACCCGTCAAGCCGCACAGAACCGAACCGGCTCCACACGCCCTCGTCAGCGATATAGGCGACGGTGTCGATAGTCGTCCATTCAATCTCCGCAACATGCGCCTCCAGCGCGGGCATCAGGTCGCGCGCTTCGCCGGTCTCCACCGATGCGACGATCAGACGCCCCGCAAGCGGATCGCTGCGGTCTGCCGTGCCGATGACGGCCATGCGGGCGCCGTCCGGGCTCCAGCGGAACGTAGACATTTTGCCCGGTGGGGTATAACCGCCATGAATCTCGCCGTTCTCGGGATCAACGTAAACCAGCTTGAGGTTCATGTAGCTGTCGTCGACGAAGGGCGTTGGCGCGAGCGACACCGCGAGCCGCGTGCCGTCAGGATTCCACTGCACCGCGTGGGCGGAGCCTTCTAAGTCCAGAGGCTTGGCCTGCGGCTCGTCGTCGGTCAGGTTCGCGACCCAGACCTTGTCGGGCTTCCAGTCTTCTTCGAAGACTTTCTGCGTAAAGCCTGCCTTCCTGAGGCCTTCCTGCTCCTTGTCGGTCTCGTCGCCTGCTACATAAGCCAGCTTCTCGCCGCTGGCGTCCAAGTCATAGGCGCCGATAGCGGCAGTGTGTTCATACAGCTTGCGTGCCTCGCCCCCGTCGACGGAAATCGCGTACAGAGCCGTCGCTTCGTCCCCGCCGCGTCTGGCCAGGAAAAGAATTTCAGAACTGTCCGGTCGCCAGGAGACGTCTCTTACATTGACCTTGCCGGTGACGAACGGCCGCGACTTGCCTTCTAGGTCGACTACGTGCAGCTCGGCCCACGGACCACCATCGTCGTCCACAAAAGGAATGCGCGGAACGCTGAGCACGTAAGCGATTTGCTCGCCGTTCGGCGAGATCTGCGCCTCGACAACCGTGCGAATCATCGCCACATGCTCGGCCGTAAAGACCTCCTGTCCATGAACGATCGGAGCAAGGGCAAGGAGTAACGCAAGCAAACGCATCGGTTTGCGCAGTATTATCGCGAAACTGGTTCTTCGGCGGTCGCGTCGCCTATGATTGAAGCGTTGCGACAAACCGCTTTCGGTCAGATAAGATGAGTGACGCCTCGCAGGGTCACAAGCCTCGCGCACTGTTGCGTGTCTCAACCCCAGCTAACTAGGAGCTTTCTCGTCATGCGCATTTCCCTGTGCACCTTGGCTGCTGTCTTCACCCTCGTTTCCTGTTCGTCGGCGCCCGAAGCGCCTAAGCCACGAATCGGCGCCTGGGGATTTGACCTGACGACGATGGACACGTCCGTCAAGCCGGGCGACGATTTCTTCCGCTACGCCAACGGCAAGTGGCTCGACACGTTCGAGATTCCCGCCGATCGCAGCCGTTACGGCGCCTTCGACCAGCTAGCCGAGGCCGCCGAACAAGACGTCCACGTGATCATTGACGAGCTGGCAGCCAGCAATCCAGCGCCAGGCTCTGTCCAGCAAAAGGTCGGCGACTTCTACAAGAGCTGGATGGACGAAGAAAAGATTGCCGCGCTGGGCACGACGCCCCTCGAAGGTCCTCTAGCCGAGATCGACGCCATTGCCTCGCATGACGACCTGATGAAGCAGTTCGGCTCCTCCGATCGCGCCGCTCCGCTCAGTATCGGCATGGAAGCCGATCCCGCCGACACCACGCGCTACATCATGTTCATCAGCCAAAGCGGCCTGGGACTGCCCAACCGCGACTACTACCTGCGCGACGATGAACGCTTCGCCGGCTACCGCACGGCCTACCGCGCCTACATCGCCAAGATGTTTGAGCTCGCAGGCATCGAGGGAGGCGAGACCAAGGCGGACGCCATCATTGCGCTCGAAACCAAGATCTCCCAAGCCCACTGGACGCCCGAACGTAGCCGCGATATCGAGCAGACCTACAACCCGATGAGCTTGGCCGAGGTCGAGAAGCTGGCGCCGGGCTTTGCCTGGGATCCGCTGCTGGCCGAGGCGGGCCTGAGCGGCGTCGAGAACTTCGTCGTGGAGCAGACCACGGCAGTTACCGATTCCGGTGCGCTCACTAAGAGCGTTCCGCTAGATACTTGGAAGGATTACCTCAAGTTCCACTTCATCAGCGATTCCGCTCAGTTTCTGCCAAAGGAGTTTGACGAAGCCAACTTCGAAATGTTCGGCAAGACGCTTTCCGGTCAACCCGAGCAGCGCGAGCGTTGGAAGCGCGGAGTGCAGCTGATGAACCGCTGGCTGGGCGAGGCCGTCGGCGAGATCTACGTCCAGCGGCACTTCCCGCCCGAGGCGCGCGCCCAAATCGCCGACCTCGTCAGCAACCTCCGCGCGGCCATGGAAGAGCGCATACACACCCTGGAGTGGATGGACGACGAGACCCGCGAAGCGGCGCTGGTCAAGCTGGGCACCTTCGACCCGCGCGTCGGCTATCCCAATAAGTGGACCGACTATTCGCCGCTTGAGGTCAAACCTGACGACCTGTTGGGCAACGTGATACGCGCTCGCGAGTTCAGTTGGAACGAGGATCTCAAGCGGCTCAAGGGCCCCGTCGACCGGGAGTTGTGGGGTATGAATCCGCAGACGGTCAACGCCTACTACCACCCGCTGATGAATCAGATCACCTTCCCGGCCGCGATTCTGCAAGCGCCCTTCTTCGACCCCGCCGCGGACCCCGCCGTCAACTACGGCGCCATCGGCGGCGTCATTGGCCATGAGATCGGCCACGGCTTCGACGATCAAGGACGCAAGTTCGACGAGAAAGGTCTGATACGCGACTGGTGGACGGAGACGTCCAACGAACGCTTCAGCGTTCGCTCAACGATGCTCGGCAAGCAGTACGACGCCTTCGAGCCTATCGAGGGTTTGCACGTCAACGGACAGCTCACCATGGGCGAAAACATCGGCGACCTCGGCGGCCTGCAAATGGCCTACGCCGCCTATCAACGCTACAAAGCCGAGCATGGCGAGCCAGAGGTCATCGACGGCTTTACCGGCGACCAGCGATTCTTCCTGTCGTGGGCGCAGGTGTGGCGCTCCAAGATGCGCGACGACGCCGCACGCCGACAGATCGTCACTGATCCGCACAGTCCTGCGCAACAGCGTGTCAACGGCGTCGTGCGCAACCTCGATGCCTGGTACGAGGCATTCGGCGTAACCGAAGGCGACAAGCTGTACTTGCCGCCCGATCAGCGCGTGCGCATCTGGTAGCGGCGTAGGCGCTACGTTCTCGCGTCTTGTTCCATCGCGCGGCGAAGCAAGGCGTTGAGACGCGTCTGATAACCTTCGCCCTTAGACTTCAGCCAAGCAAGGATGTCTGCGTCCAGGCGCACCGTGACCGATTGTTTGACCGGCCGATAGAACTTGCCGCGAACAGCGTTGCTCCAGTCGATGCGAGGTGCGTCCGAGTAGTCTATGTCCTCATCGCGCATCTTGGCGAGCCTCTCCAAGTCTTGCTTCTGACGGTCAGTGAGCTTTGACATACTTCTTTCTTTCGTAGGCGTCTGCCCTACGGGCTGAGATGATGCGGATGATTTCGCAGCCCTCATGTCCGCGGTCGACGTGAACGACGAGCAGCAGCATGCCCTCCGCCATGCCTACGGTTTGCCAACGTTCTTCTCCGTCCACGACTCGATCAATGGCACTGATCGCGTGTGGGTCATCGAAGACGAGCTGCGCCGTCTCAAAGCTGACCCCATGCTTGACGCGATTGCTGGCGTCTTTGGCTGGGTCCCAGTCAAAGGTCATCTCGTCGTAGTGACGAATATGTAACTACAGTATAGTATGTACGAACTGAGCGCGCTAGCGCACAAGTTTGGCCGTCGTAATCGATTGCCCCAAGTGCCGTTGCGTGTGTTCGGCAATGTGCACAAGCAGCCCAAGCACGCTCGTCGGCAATTTCTTGCGGCCGATATAGCGCGGCGCATGAATGTCTTCAGCGCGAATGGTGCGCAAGTTTCCCTCGGCTTTGGCGAACGTTGCATCGATGCCGGCTAACAGCTCTGGCAGCGAAGCGCCAGGCTCGCCTTCGGTCTTGAGATACGCGATCTGCTCCGGCGTGATCTCGCCCGACATCAGGTAAGTCATCAGCCGGTCGACGCTGCCCGCGATGTGCCGCAGATGGAAGCCCAGCGTGGGCAGGCTACCCGAGTGCCGCCAGACCTGCTCGGTCGTCAGGCCTTCGGTGTAGTGCGCAAGCTCTTCGCGTACTTGCGTGAAGCAATAAAAGACAGGCGCGACCAGAGGCTCCACGCCTTCAATCGGTCCGCGCATCCAGGGTTCAGGTTGAGTAAGCATATCGTTAGAGCGGCGGCAAAAACTCTTCAGGAGTCAGCGCGTGCCGCGTGAAGCGCGCCAGGCGCACCGCACCTTTAAAGTAATCCACCAAATTGATCCGAACGCCGACCGAGGTACGCCCTTCGCCCTGCGGCGTCAGCGCGATGTCGGCGGACATCTGCAGCTCACCGTCCACGTAGGCGCTGTAGGTCTTGCCGTCGTAGACCTGAGCGACATGAAACCACGTGTCGAGCGGAAAAACTTTTTCGGGAACGACGAGGGCCTTCGATTCGCCCCCGCTGGCGAAAGCGTCTAGGTACCAGCCGCCTTCCACTAGCCGTGTTTCGAACAGCAGGCGGTCCTCCTTGCCTTCGACTTGCAGGTGGAAGAAGCGCTGCTCGGCGGCGCCGCCCGTGTCGGGCCGGAAGTAGACTTCCCAAGTGAAAGTCTCTGCACCAGCCAGCGGATGGACAGGCAGGAACAACGCGTCGTCGCCGTCGAACTCCACGGCCCTGCCGATCGACGTGTTGATCACTTCCGGATCGCCTTGGACTTCGACCGCGTGGCCGCCAATCTCATCCAGCGATTCAAAACGCCAGACGGTCGTGTCCTCAATGGGAGGCGTGGGCTTGCCTTCTTCCACGGCGCTAGGCTGGCTGTTGCAGCCCGCCAGCACGCAGCAAAGAGCCAGCAAAAATCGCGAACGCATCGCGAAAGATTAGCATGCTCAACGACTCCCGGTTCACGCCCAAGCGCCTCGGCTTCTGTCGGTTTTCCCCTGATCGCTCTTACCGCCATGCACTAACATGAGGGACGTAGTCGCCGAACCGGCAGAGAGGGAAAGCATGCCCGAAAACACTTCACGCTCCTGGCCTCCGACGGTCACTCCTCGAGAGATTTACGTCAACCGTCGCAAGTTCCTTACCGCTGCGGCGGCAGGGCTTC
>CAZYOX010000012.1:0-26392 GCA_964649285.1 uncultured Bryobacterales bacterium
TCCTTCTACGACGGCTCAGCGGGAGAGGCGCGTCCTTCCTCATTGGATTGACGCTTTGGGCGGCCTTAGGCGGTTCGACGCGAGAGCTATACGCAAAAACGCCCAACGAGTTGGCCGAGGAACGCTGGGAGCGTTCGCAAGCGCTGCTCGCTGACCTTAATGCCGTGCCCGAATTGGAGTTGGGCCTTGAGCAGTACCAGTTGGTCGCCGAGGCATTCAAATCCGTTCACCGGGCCAATCCTGCCAGCGGCTATTGCGACGACGCTCTATTGGGAGCCGCCAATATCTACGCTCGGATGGCCTCGCGCTTTGACTCGGACTCTTACAAAAGGCGAGCCATTGACGCCTACAAATACGTCATCAGCCAGTACCCTTACAGCCACCGGCTAGACGAGGCGACCGAAGCCATTCGCAAGCTGGAGGCCGGTGAACCAGTATTTCTAGCCCAGCCGGCGGCGGAAGAGGACGTTGACGACGCCCCTGTTGGGGAAGCCGCGATTTCCGAAGCCGCCGAAGCGAAGATGTCGGCATCGGAGGCGCCCTCGGCAAGGGCAACGCGCGTTCGTTACGAACCGTCGTCGGGCTCCTCGCACACCGTGGCGGTCCCCCAGAAGGTCGAACTCGCGCCCGATCGAATGCGCGAATCCATTGCGCTGATCCAGGACATACGCTACTGGCGGCACCCCGAGTATCTGCGAATCGTGGTCCAGATGGATGACTTTGTACCGTTCAAGTATGATGCTTTGGCCTCGCCGCCTCGCCTGTACTTTGATCTGTTTTCGGCAAAGTTGACGGGAGACCTGAAGAGGGGCGTTTCGATCGCTGTTCCTGAAGATCCGGTGGTCTCAGCGATTCGCCTCGGACAGAATCGCGAGACCAAGGCGCGCATGGTGCTGGATCTCTCTGAAAACATCGTCTTCGACGTCTCTTGGCTTTCGAACCCGCCGCGCATGGTATTGGAGGTCCGCCCGGCAAACGGGGCCCCCGCGCCGGCGCAGCCCGAAACCGAGCAAGTCACCAAGGCCGTGCCGCAGACCAGCCGACGAACTTTTGAGGATGCCTTGGCTGATGCTAGGCGCCTGCAGGAAGCAGCGGTGCGGGATAGGTCGGCCTCGACTGGATTCTTGCCCTCGGCGCAAGCGGCCAGTCTGCCTGCCAGCATTCCGGTGCGAACCGAGACGCGACCTGCCGACCTGACTGTCGGCTCGGCCGAGTCGGCGCCGACGATGGCGAAGGTCTCCCCCCCTGAAGTTGCGCCTCCGCCGGATCCCGAGCCCCAGAACCTAGCGGCTCCGAAGCCCGCCGACTCTCCTTCGTCCGGCCCGCAAGGCCTCATCAGGGCCCTAGGGCTAAAAATCGGCCGCGTCGTGATCGACGCCGGGCATGGCGGACACGACACAGGAATGATCGGTCCGAGCGGGCTTCGCGAAAAGGACGTTGTCCTCGACATCGCTCTCGAACTGGGGCGGTTGATTGAACAGAACTTGGGTGCGGAGGTTGTCTACACGCGTACCGACGACACGTATTCGAAACCGGCGGCGCGAACCAAGGTAGCCAACGAAGCGAAGGCGGATCTGTTCGTATCGGTCCATGCCAACGCCTCATCGGTGCGCAGCGTACGCGGCATCGAAACCTACTACTTGAATCTCACGACCGATGCCTGGGCGATGAGCGTCGCCTCGCGGGAGAACGCCGCCTCCGACCGGTCCGTGCATGAACTGCGTGACCTGCTCGGCAAGATCGCTCAGCAGGATCGTCTTGCCGAATCCCGCGAATTCGCCAAGAAGATACAATCGGCGGTCTTCAGCGGCCTGACCAAAGGCACGAACGGCTTGCGTAACCGGGGCGTGCGGCAGGCGCCGCTGATCGTGTTGATCGGGGCGCAGATGCCGGCGATCCTAGCGGAAGTGGGTTTCCTCTCGAATCCAACCGACGAGAAGCTGTTCCGCGATAAGGCTTACCGCCGCCAGGTGGCCCAGCACTTGTATGACGGCGTCGCCGCCTATGTGGGGACGCTCAGCAACAACCAGTTGACGATGAGCGATGAGCCGCGCGCGTCGGCTGCCCGCGATTAAGTAGCGCTGGCCTGGCCGTCGAGTATCCCGCGCATGTAGGAGAAGGACGCATCCATGCCGCGTTGCGGGGCTGCTGCTTCGACCTCATACTCCAAGCCAACGACGCCTTGGTAGCGCATGCTCTTGAGAGTCCTGAAGATGTCGGCGATCGGTATCTTGCCTTTGCCCACGGCGACTTGGCTGCCGCGATCGCTGAAGTCAGTCAAATCCTTGATGTGGATATCGTGCAGACGGTCGCCGGCGGCCTGCAATTCTTCGATGATGTCGGCGCCGGTCCTACAGGCGTGGCCGATGTCATAGCAAAGGCCCATCCTGGGATCCATGTCCTTGATGTGCTTCAGCACGCTGGCGCCATTGGGAAAGTACTTATCCTCAGGCCCATGGTTGTGGATCGCAATCTTGAGATCGAGCTCGCGGGCGTGCTTCTCGACCAGATTCAGGTTGGTCCATGTCGGCGCGCATACGACAGTCGGCATTCCGGCGTTCTTGGCGTACTCAAGATGGCGTCGAATATAGGCCTCATCCTCAGACTGTAGCGAGACGTTCCCGCCCGAGACGATCTCGAGACCAGCTTTTTCAAACTCCGCTCGCGCCGCCGCCAAGTCTTCCTTCGACAAGTAGTACGGCATGTGAAAGCTCTTCACGTTGACGTATTGGATGCCCAAATCGCGAACGATGCTGATGGCTTGTTCCCGCGAAAACGCGCGCAATGAATAAGTGGCCACGGCGAGCCGGATGTCCCCCCAATGATGCTCTGTGACCGCGCTTGCGCGGGCGGCGGTGGAGGCTGCGGAAGCGGCGGCCAAAGCAGCGGCTCCGGTCAGGAAGTGGCGTCTCGTGTTCGGCGACATAGCGTTAAATATCCTCGGACTGTTTCAGTAGCGCCCTTAGTGTACAGTCTCCGACGCCCGCATGGGGCGGCAAAAATAGGCTTGACGGACTCGGGCGAGCGGCAAGTCCGAGCATAAAAGATTTCAATCTGTTGAATAGAAACGTTCTGTTTGGCTTTCGACGACAGGCGTACGACCATAGTCTCCGAACCTAACCGGATTTGCAGGCGCTCTTTTCGGCGCTCATCGAGCAAGAACGGAAAATGACAAAGGAGTCACAAAGATGAACCGAAACGCCCTAAAGCGTTTGGCAATCCTGCTGTTTGCCCTTACTCCAGTGGCCGCACAGGCCCAGGAAAGCGCAGTGGACAGCGGCGATAACGCCTGGATGCTAGTTTGTTCAGCCCTGGTCCTCATGATGACCGGGCCCGGATTGGCGCTCTTTTACGGTGGGCTGGTCCGAAAGAAGAATTTCTTGTCGACCATGATGCAGTCGTTCGTTCTGATGGGTTTGATGACGGTGCTCTGGGCGACCTATGGGTACAGTTTGGCCTTTTCTCCTGGCAATGCGTTTATCGGCGGTTTTGACCATTTGTTCCTGGCCGGCGTTGGAACGGAAGCGAGCGGCACCATTTCGCACTACACCTTCATGGTGTTTCAGTTGATGTTTGCGATCATCACTCCGGCGCTGATTTCGGGCGCCTTCGCGGAACGCATGAAGTTTTCGGCCATGTTGGTCTTTACGATACTCTGGGCCACGATTGTTTACTTCCCGATGGCGCACATGGTGTGGGCGGCGGACGGCCTGATGTTCGCCGGCGCCTTGCCTTGCCTCGACTTCGCCGGCGGCACGGTCGTGCACGCTTCCTCTGGCGTCTCGGCGTTGGTAATCGCCATCGCGTTAGGCAAGCGTAAAGGCTATCCCTCCCCCGAGGGCATGAAGCCGCACAACTTGGGTTTCGCCTTTGTCGGAGCCTGCCTGCTGTGGGTGGGTTGGTTTGGATTTAATGCCGGCAGTGCGCTGGCGGCGAACGGTTTGGCCGCGACTGCTTTTGTGAATACGCATTTTGCCGCCGCAACAGCGATGTTGGCCTGGATGGCCGTGGAATGGATGCACCATGGCAAGCCGGGCATGCTGGGCGCTATCACCGGCGCTGTCGCCGGCCTGGTCGCGATTACCCCGGCATCGGGCTTCGTAACGCCGATGGCTGCTTTGGTGATTGGCGCCGCGGCGGGCGTCGTGTGCTACTTCGCGGTGGCTCTGGTCAAGGCCAAGCTGGGCTATGACGATTCATTGGACGCATTCGGCGTTCATGGAGTCGGCGGCACGCTGGGCGCCGTATTGACGGGAGTTTTCTCCTCCACGTTAATTCAAGAGGGCAAAACCGGTCTCCTTGAGGGCAATACCCAACAGTTCATTAACAATATCTTGGGCGTGGCCCTCACCTGGGTTTTCGCTGGAATCGCGACCTTCATTATTGTGAAGATCGTGGACGTAACTGTCGGCCTGCGGGTTGACGAGTCGGAAGAAGACAGAGGTCTCGACATTACGCAACATGGCGAAGAAGCCTATCAAATTTAACGAGGGGAAGTCCGCCGAACGGCGGGCCGATCCTTTCGGTTGCAGGCGGCGGCGAGAGTGGGTCGATGACCTCAAGTGGACTAGGAGCAGGAAATGAAGCGCATCGAAGCGATTATTCAGCCTTTCAAGCTCGACGACGTTCGAGAAGGCCTCAAGGAAATCGGCGTGGACGGCATGACCATCTACGACGTTCGCGGACACGGACGCCAGAAAGGGCACAAAGAGGTCTACCGCGGCCAAGAATACGAAGTCGACTTGTTGCCTAAGGTGAAACTCGAAGTCGTCGTCAGCGACGACCGAGTGGATGCGACGGTGAAGGCCATCACCGAATCGGCACGCACCGGGAAGATCGGAGACGGCAAAGTCTTCATCTATGCGGTTGAAGAAGCGATTCGCATCCGTAATAGCGATACCGGCGAAAGCGCGCTCTAGCTTGTCTCTCGTACATGCCCGGGCGACCCCGCTATTCGCAGCGGGGTTGCCCGGCAAGTTCTCAAATATGGATCTCCCGGCTGTGCGGCAGGCTAGCTACAATCTTGTAAAGCGGCGGCTAGAACTCCGCTGATCTTACGATCATCCCTGCGGAGCGTTTTTTGGGTACATGCCTGACTTGTCGAATTTGCACGTGCAAGGCCTGGCGCGCCAAAACTCGACTTTCTTCGAGACAGGCGACGGTCTCGCGGCTGTCGCCGCCCGTTCAGAGTTGGTCGACGGTCTGGTCTCCGAGCGATTTCGGAAGTTTTTCGGAGACGCCACCGAGGATTCCGGCATCTGCTTGCTGGCGGTCGGCGGCTATGGCCGGTCGCAGCTGTTTCCGCAATCAGACGTCGACTTGCTCTTCCTGTTCGCTGACGAAGCGGCGGCGAAGACGGGTCGCGAAGCATTGTCGATGCTGGTTACCGAGCTTTGGGATGCCAAGCTCAGGGTTTCCCAGTCGGTTCGAACCCCGGCAGAGTGCTCAAGACTCGCTTCCGACAACATCGAACTGCATGTCAGTCTTCTCGATGCGCGATACCTGGCCGGCGACCGCAATCTCTATCTCGACCTCACAGGGCGAGTCTTACCCAAGTTCTTCTTGCGCGAGCAGAAGAGCCTGATTCGCGCGCTGATCGAGGCGGCGCAGGACAGGCACCGTGAGTACGGGCAGACCATCTACCACCTGGAGCCCAACATCAAAGAGTCTCCAGGGGGATTGCGGGACTTTCAACTAGCCTGCTGGTTGACGCAACTCGCATCGATGCAGCCGGATCGGGTGCCGCTCAGCGAGGAGAATCTTCCCGGAGACTTTGCCGCCCAGGCGCTGGAAGCCAAGGAGTTTCTATTCGCCTTACGGTGCTACTTGCACTATTTGTCCGGACGCGACGACAACCGTGTGGACTTCGATCTGCAGGACGCCGTTGCCGAGAAGGGTAAAGGCCAAGCATTTGCGAACAAAGCCCACGCCTCGGATTGGATGCGGCAGTACTACAGGCACGTGCGCGGCATCCACCGTCTGGCGTTGCGCTGTATCGAGGAGCACGGTACAGCCCGCAACTCCTTGATGGAGATGCTCCGCAGCGGCCGCTCAAAGCTCTCCAATAGCGACTTTTCGGTTGCCAACGGTCGAGTATTCTTTCGCTACAGCCAAGCGCTCGAGGTTCGGCCGGAGCTCATCTTGGAGCTGTTCCGATTTGTGGCGCGGCACGGTATTCCGCTGGCCGCCCGCACCGAACGTATCGTCGAACAACATCTGGAAGGCGTGCGGCGCTACTTTACTTCGGGAGTGAGGCTTTGGCCCGCCTTTGCCGAGATCTTGCGCCAACCCGACGCCTATGAGGCGCTGACGGCGATGCGCGAAACCGGAGCCCTCTACGCGCTGCTCCCGGAGATGGAAGCCATCGACTGTCTGGTGATTCGCGACTTCTACCATCGTTACACCGTGGATGAGCATACGGTCCTAACGATTCGCATGCTGAAGCGCCTCTCCAGCGCCAAGGATAAGGCGACGGTGCACTTGGCCGAACTGAGCTCGGAGGCGCCGCAGCCGGAGTTATTGTGTCTAGCGCTGCTGTTCCACGATGTCGGCAAAGCAGAGATGCTGGAGGGCCATATCCCTGTCAGTCTTGAGAAAGCAGCCAGCGCGATGCAGCGCATCGGCGTCGATAGGGAAGGTCAGGACCTCGTCAACTTCTTGATCGAACATCACCTGACGATGGGCAATTTCATCACCAAGCGCGATATCAGCGACCCCGAAACCATCGAAGAATTCGCCAATATCGTCGGGGCGGTGGAAAACCTGCGGGCGCTCGCTTTGATCACTTATGCCGATACCGCGGCAATCAACCGTGGCGCGATGACGGCCTGGCGTCGGCAACTACTGTGGCAGTTCTACATTGCCACACACAATCGATTGACTGGCCACGTCGAGGACCGCCGCATCCACGTCGATCCGGGAGCGCCCGTGCTTGCTAGAGCGCCCGAGGGAGCCCGCGCCGGGCTCAAGGATTTTCTAGAAGGCTTTCCGCAGCGGTACCTCCGCACGCACAGCGTTGAGCAGATCTTGGCGCAATATGAGCTGTCCAAGGAATTGGATACGAAAGAGGCTTCGGTCACCATCCAGAAGAAGGACTCCGGCTACGAGATCATGGTCTTGACCTGGGACCGGCCGTTCTTATTCGCCTCCGTGTGCGCCGTCATGGCCGCCTTCGGCCTCAATATCGAGCGAGCCGAAGCCTTCTCAAACGAGCAGGGCATGGTGCTCGACTCGTTCGTCGTTACGGTCTCTGAACGTCGCGGCGGCGCCGAATTGGACGAGGCGGACCGCAAACAAATTGTCCGGACGCTGCGCCGCGCGATTGCCGGCAAAGAAGACATCCAAGAACTGCTAAGCCGCCGCGGGTTGTCGATTGGCTCTAAGGGCCGCTTGCCCATCGAACCGGAAGTCACCCACGACAATGCGACTTCCTCGCGGGCGACGATATTCCACGTCTCGGCGCAAGATAGAACCGGTCTGCTGTACGATTTGAGCAGCACATTCTCGAAAAATGATTGCGATATTGAGGTGCTTTTGATTGAGACCCAGGGCCGTCGCGCCATCGACGCTTTCTACGTCGTAGGGCCTCAGGGCAAGCTCTCTGACTCTGAAAGCGAGCGCCTGATCGAAGAACTTCGGGGCGCTTGCAAGTACAAAGCGGCCTAACCGTCGGCAGTTAGGCGTTGCCCTCTCCGCCAGAGCCCGATACCATTGTAGGAGCGCTTGAACGAAGATCTCCTTCCGGCGATGTCGAGTTGGCTTGCCGGATTGTCGAACATTCTGCCGAGCTAATGATTTAACTGAACGGTAAACTCTTCGCAGCGGAGTTGCAGCCGGACGCCGTCACTCTAGACGGGAAGGGGCCTGGCCTATGAACACGGGCCCCGGACGTTCGATCGCTTGGCTAGCTAGAGCGGCGCCGTTCGGTTAGACAACTTCAATTGAAGATGGTCTTTCGCAGCACCTCGCCTCCCGACGTTCCCACAGCCCGATCCAGCCGGATCGGCCGGTCTCCCAGCGCCAGCGGTCTTCATCCGTCTCGAGAGGACGACTTGAAGAATACCCAGCTGCACTACCTGATTCGGGAGCCGAAGGCCCCACAGACATTCACTTCCGGCGTTTCTCTCCACGGTCACACGATGTACTCCAGGGAGAGTACGTCTTTCGTCGCCGGGCTGGCGAAAAAATCACGACTCTTCGACTGGTTCATCCGTACCCAACTCCACAAGTATTCGGGTAAGTACGGAGACCGCAAGCTGACGGACCTTGACGAGCAGACGAGCCGCATGTGGTGGACGTCGCCGATTTCTCCCGCCGAGGCTTTGCGAATAGAGAAGAAGCAGGTGACCGACCGCCTAGGCTTGCGACCGCTTGTTTCCATCACCGATCACGACAACATCGAAGCGCCCCTGCAGTTGCAGATGATCGCCGAGAACGATGAGGCTCCGCTGTCGGTGGAGTGGACCGCGCCGTACCTCGATACATACTTCCATATCGGCGTTCATAACTTGAATCCGGACTGGGCGCAAGCGGCAATGGCCGACATGCTTGCGTACACCGCGGAGCCCAAGCCCGGCCGTCTTCGGCAGATGCTGGAGGAATTAGCCTCTTATCCTGAGGTGCTTTTGGTCTTAAATCATCCTTATTGGGACCAGCCGTGGAATGGCCAAGAACAGCATGATGATCAGTTGCTCCAGTTCCTAGATGACTACGAGGGGTTGATCCACGCCCTAGAAATTAACGGGCTGCGAACCTGGACGGAGAACCGCAAAGTCGTCGAGCTAGCGCGATCGAACGGAATGAAGCTGATCTCCGGCGGCGACCGGCATGGCCGAGAGCCGAATGCAACTCTCAACCTCACCAACGCGGTGACTTTTTCCGAGTTCGCCGAGGAGATTCGCGGCGGCGCCGAAAGTCACGTATTGATCATGCCGCACTTCCACGATCCGCTGGTTATGCGCATCATCCAAAGCTTGGTGGAAATCATGCGCGACCACCCGGGGCACATCCACGGCCGGGTGCACTGGAGCGACCGCGTCTTCCGGCGCTGCGAAGGCGACGACGTGAAGACCTTCAATGAGTTCTTCGGCGGCAAGGAGCCGGCCATGACCCGTCATATGGTTAATGGCGCACGCTGGCTTTGCGGCCCGAGGATGCGCAAAGCCTGGAAACGCATGGCAGTACCAGAAGAGGCGGCTCTGTGACAGCTGCCCCTCCGCGGGTCGCGTTCTTTACGGACAGTTTTCACGAGGTTAACGGCGTCGCTTTGACGTCCCGCCAACTCGATGCCTTCGCCCGCCGGAGAGGGCTGCCCTTTCTCAGCATTCATGCCGGTCCCAAGACGGCGCTTACCGACGCAGGTACCGTGCGCACCTTGGAATTGCATAGGGGCCCGCTCTCCTTCGCCATTGAGCAGGACTTAGAGGTCGATCCGTTCTTGATGCGTTATCGCTCTCGCGTGAAGAGCGAATTACTGCGGTTCCAACCAGATCTCTTGCATATCACTGGTCCTAACGATGTCGGGCTGCTGGGCGCTTTGTTGGCGAAACAGCTGCGTATCCCGATGACAGCGTCGTGGCACACTAACGTGCACGAGTTTGCTGCGTGGAGGTTGGAGCGTCGTTTGAGCCTGCTGCCCAAGAGTTGGAGTAAGGCCGCGTCGAGATCCGTGGAAGGAACCCTGCTGAATATCTTCACCAAGCTCTACGGAGCGGCGCGCACATGTTTCGCGCCGAACCCGGAGTTGATCCGGATGCTGGAGGAGCATACCGGAAAACCGACTTACGTCATGCGTCGCGGCGTGGAAATCGAGGTTTTCAATCCCTCGAATCGAGACCGCACCGACGATATGTTTGAGTTGGGATATGTCGGCAGGATTAGCGCTGAGAAGAACGTGCGCTTTCTCAAGAGGCTTGAGGACGGGCTCCTTTCCGCTGGAGTCCCGAAATTTCGGATCGTCGTGGTCGGCCACGGCAATGAGCAATCCTGGTTGGAGGCGAATCTCAAGACCGGCGTCTTCCCCGGCGTACTCTCCGGCGCGGCGCTCTCACGGGCCTACGCGAACTTCGATCTGTTTACGTTCCCGTCTTTCACCGACACCTATGGGAACGTGATCAACGAGGCGATGGCCTCGGGCGTCCCCTGCGTCGTCACGTCAGGCGGCGGCCCCAAATACCTGATCGAAGACGGCAAGACGGGCATTCAGGCGCACGATGAAGCCCATTTCATCGAATCGGTCGCCGCGATCATGAGAGACCCGGCGAGGCATGCTCAGATGCGCATCGCCGCCCGCAGGTTGGCCGAATCGAATTCATGGGATCGCGTCTTCGAGCGCCTCTATGAGCAATATCGCGAGACTGCGGATCTTCACCCAGTCGGCGCACCGGCCTAGAATAGTGCTGGCGGCCTGTTCCGCCTTAGTCCGACGATGTCGTTCCGTCGATGCCTCTTGCTTATTGCGCTGTTGATGGCGGCCCGGCCGTCGTGCTGGGCGCAGAACCCGGTCGTCGTACTGGAGACGTCGAAAGGGACGATCGAGATCGAGCTCTATGCCGAAGCTGTTCCCAACACCGAGCAGAACTTTCACAACAATGTCCACGCCTGATTAAACGCCGATACCCAGTTCCATCGCGTGATTCGCGGCATCGACTACCAGGGCGGTCGAAACACACCGGAATTGGAAGCCAAGCCGACGATGAAACCCATCCGCATCGAGGCTCAAAGCGATCTATTGAACGACCGGGGAACCGTAGCCATGGCCCGCACAGATGAGCGGGACAGCGCGACGTCGCAATTCTTCATCAACGTCGCGGACAATGCAGACCTCAATCGCTCCAACCGGCAGGCCGGCTATACGGTCTTCGGCCGTGTCGTCACGGGCATGGAGGTCGTCGATGCGATTGCTGACGTCCAGACCAGCACACGAGGCGAGATGAAGGACGTGCCTATCCTGCCTGTTTTCCTCGATCGCGCCTATCGCAAGTAACTAGGCGACGGGCGTGTAGAAAGTCAGACGATTCCCGAACGGATCGGTAATCGACATCTCGTCCGTCCCCCAGGGCTGACGGTGTACGCCGGGTTTGGCGTATCGGTAGCCCTTCGCTAGCAGGGTCTTCTGCAAAGCATGCACATCGCTGGTCTGTATGCGCACGGCGCCGCCCGGCGAGCAGTCGCCGTGGTGTTCGGAGAGATGCAGGACGCAGCCGCTGAGCGAGACGCTCTGATAGATCGGAAAGTTTTCGCCGAAGCGGTGCTGCCAGTCCACCGAGAACCCTAGAAAGTCGACATAGAACTCTTTCGCCTTAGCCTCGTCAAAGATCCTAAGGATGGGTGTCGCGGGCTGGAAGGTCATGGTGCGGTCCGATTCGCCATCGAATGGTCGAAGCTAGCACAATCCGGCGCCGGCTTGACCCGCGGGCTACGATAAATAGTCGTGAGCGCTCTTGGCGCATTCGATCCGCTCGTCCAAGAGTGGTTCCAAGAACGGATCGGTCAGCCGACTGAGCCGCAGACCCTGGGCTGGCCCCAAATACGCGGCGGCCAAGACGTATTGATCTCCGCCCCGACAGGCTCTGGCAAGACGCTGACGGCCTTTCTGCACTGTCTCGATGGGCTGGTCCGCCAGGCTCGTACCGGAAGTCTTCCCGATGCCGTTCAGGCCGTGTACGTATCGCCGCTCAAGGCCCTAAGCAACGATATCCAGAAGAACCTGGAGCGCCCGCTGGCGGAGATCCGCGAGTTGGCCGTCCGCAAGGGAATCGAGCTAGCGCCAATCCGCACGGCGCTGCGTACCGGCGACACGAACGCCTACAAGCGCCAGCAGATGCTCGACCGGCCGCCGCACATTTTGGTGACGACGCCGGAGTCGCTGTTCATTCTGCTCACTGCCAGGCGCAGCCGCGAGATTTTGGGGTCCGCGACAACGCTGATCGTCGATGAGATCCACGCCGTCGCCGACGACAAGCGCGGCGCGCATCTCGCTCTTTCCATCGAGCGCCTGCAACGGCTTGTCTCCGAGCGGGGAGGAGCGCTGCAACGCATTGGCCTGTCAGCCACGGTCAGCCCGATCGAAGACGTTGCGCAGTTTCTTCATCCCAGCTGCGGAGATGCCCGCGTGCAAATCGTGCAGGTCGGACATTCGCGTCCGATGAAACTGGCCGTCGAGACGATGGATGACGAACTCGGAGCGGTAGCGAGCAAGGAGATGTGGGCGCAAGTCCACGATCGTTTGGCGGAGATGATCCAGCAGAACCGCACCACGTTGATCTTCGTCAACACGCGTCGTCTCGCGGAACGCCTTACCCATGCCCTTGAGGAGCGGCTTGGCGAGTCCAGCGTGGCCGCACACCACGGCAGCCTAGCTAAGCAACTGCGGCTCGACGCCGAAGTTCGCCTCAAACGCGGTGAACTGCGCGCTGTCATCGCCACGGCATCCCTCGAGCTAGGCATCGATATTGGCACGGTCGATCTTGTGTGCCAAATCGGTTCGCCGCGCTCGATTGCCGTTGCCTTGCAGCGCGTCGGCCGCTCTGGACACTGGGTCGGCGCGATGCCGCACGGAATTTTCTTCCCCACCACGCGCGACGAACTGATGGAATGCGCCGCTCTGGTGCGCGCGATTCGCAGCGGCGTACTAGACCGTCTGGAAATTCCCGAAGCGCCGCTCGACGTGCTGGCGCAACAGATCGTCGCGGAGGTCGCCGCCTCGGAATCTTGGCGCGAAGAGGATCTCTACGACTGGGTGCGCACGGCCTATTCTTACAGGCATCTCTCGCGGCAGGCCTTCGATCAGGTCATCGCCATGTTGGCCGACGGGATTAGCACCGCGCGCGGCCGGCGCGGCGCGTATCTGCATCACGACCGCGTCAATGGCGTGCTCCGAGCGCGTCGCGGCGCCCGGTTGGCTGCCATAACTTCCGGCGGAGCCATTCCCGATACGGCCCAGTATCAAGTGATCGCCGAGCCGGAAGGTTCGCTGGTCGGCACTCTCGACGAAGATTTCGCCATCGAGTCCTCGGTCGGCGACATCTTCCTATTGGGTACGACTTCGTGGCGCATTCAACGCGTTGAGCCGGGCCGCGTCCGTGTCGAAGACGCCAAGGGTGCGAGTCCAACCGTGCCCTTCTGGCTGGGCGAAGCTCCGGGGCGCACCTGGGAACTCTCGCTCAGCATTGGCGCGCTACGGGAAGAGATCGACCGCCTGGGCCAGGATGCGGCGCAGATGCTCATTGCGGAATGCGGGCTTTCTGCCGGCGGCGCGGAACAATCCATCGCTTATGTTGCTGCGGGCAAGCGCATCCTCGGCGCCATGCCGACCATCGACACGATTGTGGCCGAGCGATTCTTCGATGAATCGGGCGGCATGCAGTTGATCATTCATGCTCCGTTCGGCGCGCGGGTCAATCGCGCCTGGGGCCTATCGCTGCGCAAGCGTTTTTGCCGTTCGTTCAATCTCGAACTGCAAGCTGCGGCGACCGACAACGGCATCAACATTTCACTGACCGAGCAACATGCTTTTCCGCTCGATTTGGTTTTCGAGTTTCTTAAACCGCAAACGCTCGAATACACCCTGACCCAGGCGCTGCTCGATTCGCCGATGTTCACTGTCCGCTGGCGCTGGAACGTGTCGCGGGCGCTGGCGGTGCTGCGTTTCTCCGGGGGCCGCAAGACGCCGCCGCCATTGCAGCGCATGCGCTCCGAAGACCTGTTGGCAGGCGTCTTCCCAGATCAAGCGGCCTGCGCCGAAAATCTCACCGGCGAGATTCGCATCCCCGATCACCCGTTGGTCGCCCAGACCATTCACGATTGCCTGCATGAGGCGATGGACCTGAATCGCTTGACCGAGATCGTTCGCCGCATACAAGACGGCGAGATTCGTACGGTAGCCGTTGAGACTCCCGAGCCTTCGGCCTTCTGTCACGAAATTCTCAACGCCAATCCCTGGGCGTACTTGGACGACGCGCCCCTCGAAGAACGACGCGCCAGGGCCGTACAGATGCGCCGATCGCTCGACCCGAGTTCGCTTGGCGCCGACGCGGCTCTCTCAGCCGAAGCCATCGCCCAAGTCTCCGACGAGGTCGCTCCCGTCGCCCGAGACGCCGATGAACTTCACGATGCTCTGTTATCGGTGTGCGTCATGCCGCCCATCATCGAGTGGGAAGACTACTTTGCCGAACTGGCGGGCGCCGGACGCGCGACCTCACTGACTGTAGACGAAGCCGAGTTTTGGGTCGCCGCCGAACGTCTCTCCCTTGTCACGCGCATCTACCCCGCTGGGAAATTCGCGCCTGCCATCAACCCAGTCGTACCTAGAGGCCCACAGCCCGACGGCCTCAGCTCCTCGATCGCGGAGGTCCTGCGCGGTTGGCTTGACTCCTCTGGACCGGCCACCGCCGCGGACTGGTCCGCGCGCTTGGCCCTGGAACCTTCGCAAGTCGAAGCCGCGCTGATTGCTCTCGAGACCGAAGGGCAGGCCATGCGCGGCCGGTTCTCCCCAGACTTGGAAGAAGGCGAGACGGAGTGGTGCAACCGGCGCGTGCTAGCGCGCATTCACTGCCTGACTCTGCGCCGGCTGCGGCGTGAGATCGAGCCGGTGTCCGGCGCCGATTTCATGCGCTTTCTGCAGCGCTGGCAACGCATCGCTTCCGGCACGCGGCTGCATGGCGCGGATGGATTGCTCCAGGTGATTCAACAATTGGAGGGCTTTGAGGCGCCGGCTGCGGCTTGGGAGTCGAGTCTGTTCCCGGCGCGCGTCGTCGACTACAAGCCGGAATACCTCGATCAACTCTGCTTGGCGGGCGAAGTGATGTGGGGCCGTCTCTCCCCGCGCCGGGTGGCCGAGCGAGAAGAAGGCGGCAATGCCAAGCGAATCCGCCCGACTCGTATCGCTCCACTGAGCTTCTTCTTGCGCGAGAACTCCCGCGAGTTGCTCCACGAGGTTTCCGAAGGCGAGCTGATTCTTTCCCATGCCGCTCAAGATGTGTACCAAACCCTCAAGTCGAGCGGCGCTGCCTTCTTCGCCGATGTGCAACAGGCCTCGGGACGACTGGCCAGCGAAGTCGAAGAAGCGCTATGGGAACTTGCTTCCGCCGGGCTGGTGTCGGCCGACGGGTTTGACAATCTGCGGGCGCTGATCGATCCACGCCGTCGCTCCGGTCAGGCCAGCCGCAAGGCGCGTCCGCGGCATGCTTCCGGGCGTTGGGCGCTGTTGCCGCGCAATGTAGGCGAGGCCGACATCGAGTCGGCTGCACAGCGCTTGTTGAAGCGGTGGGGCGTTGTATTCTGCGATCTTAGGAAGCGCGAATCGAGCGCGCCGCCTTGGCGCAGTCTCTTGCAAGAGTTTCGGCGAATGGAAAGCCGCGGAGAGGTCCGCGGCGGACGATTCGTGGCGACTTATGTAGGCGAGCAATTCGCCCTGCCGGAGGCCGTGGATCTGCTTCGTTCTGTTCGTCGATCTGCGCCAGACGGGGAGGTGTTGCAAATCGCCGCATCCGATCCGCTCAACCTGGCGGGTATTGTGCTTCCTGGGGATCGTATTAGTGTGCTGAGCGCCGACCCAGTGACGCTCCAAGACGGCCACCTGCGCCCTGACGGCGCCCCAGGCTTGCTCCTGACCCCTAAGTAGCTCAGGAATAATACCTTAGGACTTTCTCAGAACGGATCTTCGCGGACATAATCGAAGACGACATGTCCCAAGAGCAATACGTCGGCGAATCCACGGATACCCCCTGGGCGCCGCCATTGGATTCCGAATTCGACGCACCTCCCGCACGCCTCGCGCCGCCGAAGCCGGTGTTGGACACCGCGCCCTTATCAACAATCGCCTTGGCTGCGGCCGGCGTGGGCGCTTTGAATCTGCTGCTGACCTTCGCCTGCTCCATCGCTTGGCTGCTGAACGAGGAGACGGGATTGGCGATTATCGCCGCTTCCAACGGCCTTTGGTTGCTGCTCGGCTTCGCCGGGGTTGGTCTCGGAGCCTATGTTCAGCGGCAGCAGAAAAAAGCGGGCGTCCAAGGCGGAACCGCCGGAAAGATCGCCGTCACGGCGATCTTGAGCAGCACGTGCATCATGTCCGGCGCGGTTATGCTGCCGCTGATCTCGGCCGTCCGTTTGCTCGTTGCTCCCGCCGGCTAGTTGCCGCGATTCGCGGCAACTTCGGTTTGGTGCGTGGGAGCGGCCTTGGCGCCCGCGGGCGCCGGTGGCGGCTTATAGTACGTCACCAAGCATCCTCCCAGCGCGGCCAGCAGGATACCCGCGACGAACTGCCAGCGGATCGCCGAATATCCGCCTGCGGGAGGATGCATGACCATCGCCACGATCGCATTCACGACCGGAGCTCCGGCGAAGACAATCGACATCACTGCGGCCGGCGTTCCGCGCGCTCCAAAGGCCAACAGCACGCAGAAGGCGCCGATAGCGCCGACGACGCCTGCGATCAATGAGAGCGAGGCGCCTTTCATCGGAAAGTTCCAGTCCGAACCGCTGGCGATCAGCACGGCTAGCGGCGCCAGCACCGCAGTAATGAAGTAGGCGATTCCAACGAACAGAAACGCCTTGTAGCGCCCGTTGACTGGATCGCCCATGCCCATCTGGCCGCTGTGTAAGAAGATTCCGTAGACGCCCCAACTGACCACTGTCATCAAGGCGAAGACCAGCCAACCCATTCCTGCTTGATTGTCCACCGGTGACTCCTCAAGGTCGTCTGAGCGACCGACCGCCAGCTTAGCGACTTCGTCGGCGCGTCTGCAAACGCCGTTTGCATCCTAGGTCAAGACTCGATAGAAGTGTCCTCTAAGGAAAGGAATAGAAGCGTTGCCGGGCCGATATCCCCGGGCTTGCGCTGCGGGGCTATTATCTCTGCCGCCCTCTTCGAGGGCTCAGCCCCCAACGGGGGCGAAAGAACGAACAGCCCCGCGGCGCAAGCCCGGGGACCGCAACCAGATGCTCGCATCCTAATCCTCTAATGCGTCATAGCGTAGACGATATAGTTGATCCCAAAGCGGTAAGCCAGCGCGGTCATCGGCTCCGGATATTCCACCCAATCCGCGTGTTCCCAAGCGTCGCCGATGTCCATGTTGAAATTGACGGCCACCAGCAACCGTTCTTCCTCATCATAAATACCGCGCCAAATAGCCGGGTAGGGCATTTCGGCGACGGTTGAGCCGTTCGGGCCTCGTCGCAAATGGCGCAACCCGGGAATCTGCGTGCGTTGGTCCAGGTCGTAGAGCGTGTGCAGCAAGGGATCGCTTTCCGGCAAATCAACGATGGGGTACTCAGGGAGCGCTCGCTGCATCGATTCTTGGAAGACGTCCCATTCTTCCGGACCAAAGAAGTCGTCCACAAACAGAAAGCCTCCGCGCAGCAGGTACTCGCGAAGGCGTGCGACCTCTTCGTCGCTCAAGTCCCAGTAGCCGACCTGTGTGGCATAAACCCAGGGGTATTCGAAGATGCGATCGTCCGTCAGCGGCACATGCCGGTTCGTGCCGACATCGATTCCTGTTAGCCGGCGTATGCCTTGGGCGAAGTGCTCTTCAGCTTCAGGCCAGTCCTGCATCCACCACGGCCGTCTGCCGCGAGCCCAAGTATAGTTCGTGTACTCCAGCCGAATGAAATGAAACTCGGCATCCAGCGGATCAAATGAAAAGTCCCGATAGCGCCGGTCCGCTTGCGACAAGGCGGCGCCGGCGAACAGCAGCGCCGCCAAGCCCAGGCCCAACGCGTACGTGATCCAAGACCGCATGCGAGATGCTATTCGTCCAGCATGCTTAAGCTACTACATCGGGTCAAGAATCCAGGTGCGTCTGAATGAGCGAAACACAACGGCCTACGCCGAAAATATGAAACGATCCGCTTGCTTCCGATGTCGTATCGGGTATGCTGGGGTCTAGGCAGGCGCTTCGCTTGCCGCCTCCGACGTAGTCGCGATGAACAATCCGCCGCGTACTCTAGGCTCCTACCGCAGCTGCTCCAGCTGCAGGGCCGTACGCTGTTCGTCGTGTTCGTGTTGTTGAAACCTGTCGTTCGCGACCAGGTTTCCGCTCCCGCTCCCGCTCCCTAAAATCTGAGGTTCCCGTAACTATGTATGTCCGTAAACTTCGTCTTTTGACTCCCGGCCCGACGCCGCTTCTTCCCGCCGCGGTACGTGCGATGTCTGCGCCTGACATGCACCACCGCACAAAGGACTTCATCGACGTTTCCGTCAAGGTCATCAAAGACCTGCAATACCTATACGGGAGCGATAACCAGGTCGCTCTGTTTGCCTCTTCCGGTTCTGGGGCCATGGAAGCCTCTGTCTCGAACCTATTCAACCCCGGCGAAAAAGTTGTCATCTGCCAGGCCGGCAAGTTCGGTGAACGTTGGACCAAACTGGCCAAGGCCTTCGGTCTCGAGGCCATCGTCATCGAAGAGCCTTACGGTTCCGCCGTCGAGCCCGAGCAGGTCGAGAAAGCGCTGAAAGAGAACCCTGACGTCAAAGGCGTCTTTGTGCAGGCCAGCGAGACTTCCACCGGCGTTGCACACGATATTGAAGCGATGGGCAAGATCGTCGCCAAGACCGACGCCCTGTTCATCATCGACGCCATCACAGGCCTCGGCACCATGCCGCTCGACATCGACGGTTGGGGCCTCGACGTGGTCATCGGCGGCTCGCAAAAAGCCGTCATGATCCCTCCCGGCCTCGCTTTTGCTTCCGTCAGCGCCAAGGCGTGGGAAAAAGAAAAGACCGCCAAGAATCGCTACTTCTACTTCAGCCTCAAGGCGCACGCCGAAGGCGGCGTCACTGGCGACGCACCGTTCACTCCGCCGACATCGCTGATGCTCGGCTTGGGCGCGGCGCTTGAATACATTCGCGAAGTGGGCCGCGAAAATCTCATCGAGAACGCAAAATTGCTCGCCAAGGCCAGCCGTGAAGCTGCCGGCGCTCTCGGCCTTGAGCTTTTCGCCAAGAAGAACCCCGCCTCTTCAGTGACGGCGATTCGTTCTCCCGAAGGCATTGATTCCGGCAAGATCGTCAAAGGTTTCCGCGACGATTTCGGGGCCATCATCGCCAACGGACAAGGCACGATGAAGGGCCAAATCTTCCGCATCGCCCACCTGGGCTACTTCGACTTCCCCGATCTATTCGGCACCTTTGCCGAACTCGAACTCATCCTCGCCGGCCTGGGCCGCAATGTACAGTTCGGATCCAGCGTCGCCGCCGTGCAGAAGGTCTACGCCGAAGCAGCCAAGAAGTAAGGACCGAGAATCATGAATATCCTAGTTGCCGACGCCGTTTCTCCCGCCGCGATCGCGGTCCTCCAAGCCGAGCCGAGCTTCAACGTCATCGTTTCGAACAAGGACGAGTTCCGCAATCACCTCGCCGAGGCCAACGCTATTCTCGTGCGCAGCGCCGTCACTGTTACCGAAGACGTTCTCAACGCGGCGCCCAACCTCAAGGTCATTGGCCGAGCCGGCGTCGGCGTCGACAATGTCGACATCCCTGCCGCCACGGCACGCGGCGTCGTCGTGATGAATACGCCAGGCGGCAACGCCATCGCCGTCGCTGAACACACCATCGCCTTCATGCTCTCGCTGGCCCGCTCCATACCGGCGGCCAGCACCTCGACGAAATCCGGCAAGTGGGAAAAGAAAAAGTTCCTCGGCAGCGAACTTTGCGAGAAAACCCTCGGCATCGTTGGCCTCGGCAATATCGGCATGCAAGTGGCGGCACGCGCGCGTCCCTTCGGCATGAACATCCTCGCTTACGATCCCTACGTCGCCACCGACCTCGTCAAGGATCGCGGCATACAAATGGTCGAGCTCGACGAGTTGTTCGCTTCCGCCGATTACATTTCGCTGCACGTCGCTCTCACGGAGCAGACGCGCGGCATGATCAACGCGGAGTCGATTGCGAAAATGCAGGACGGCGTACGCATCATCAACTGCGCTCGCGGCGAACTCGTCAATTCGGCGGATCTAGAAAAAGCGCTCGCTTCAGGCAAAGTGGCCGGCGCCGCGCTCGACGTTTTCGAAAACGAGCCTCCCGGCGAATCTCCTCTCTTCCAACACGAGAACCTGCTCGCCACTCCCCACATCGGCGGTTCTACCGCCGAAGCCCAGGAGAAAGTCGGCATCCGTATTTCCGAGCAAGTCCGCGACTACTTGAAGTCCGGCGTAGTGATGGGAGCTGTCAACATGCCGCCCGTCTCCGCGGAGCAGTACGGCCAACTCGCGCCGTACCTAACCCTAGCGGAGAACCTCGGCTCCTTCGTCGCGCAAATCGCTGAGGGCCGTCTGGTGCGCATCAAGCTCACCTACTCGGGCGACTTCGGCGAAACCGACTCTGCGCTAATTCGCAACGCCGCGCTGACCGGCTTGCTCAATCGCTTCTTGGTGCAGAAAGCCAACCTCATCAACGCCGCCGGCGTCGCCAAAGAGCGCGGTATCGGCGTAACGGAAACACGCCGCGGCCGTACGCATTTTTCCGATTCGATCACGGTCATGATTGAAACGGAACAAGGCGAGCGTCAAGCTCAAGGCGCTGTTTTCCCCGATGGCTCCGCGCGGCTAATCAGCATCGACGGCTTCTACATCGAGGCTCCCCTGAAGGGCGATTTGTTGTTCATGGTGAACCAAGACGTGCCCGGCGTGATTGGCCAGATCGGCGAAATCCTCGGCGGCAGCGGCGTCAACATCGCCGACTTCTCGCTAGGACGCTTGGAAGCCTCGGGCAACGGTCATGCCACGGCAGTTTCGATCATTCGCGTCGATCATGCCATTCCCGAAGCGGCGGTCGGACAGTTGACAGCCCTCAAAGCTGTGCAATCCGCGCGGACGGTGCGGCTCGGTTAAACCGTCCGCGCCTCCGCCAGTTCCTTCAACTTTTTCAGGGCATCAGGCCACATCTTCTCGAACATTCCCTTGTGTTCGGCTGGGACATTCATATCGACGACGAAGCGCGTTCCGTCGCTGGTTTGCTCCAGCGTGTAGTTCTCGTAACTCGGGCTCCACGCCTTCACGGCGTCGCTCGAGAGATCCTCCACGCCGTTATTGACCATGCCCAAATGGCGGATGGAGATGAACTCGGGGCGGCGGCTCTCGGCGATCTCGGCCGACATGCCGCTTTCGTTGCCGTCCTTGTCGCGCCCGAGGAATTGGATCTTGCTGCCCTTCATCCACGAGCCTCGATAGAATGACGTGCCGTTAAATGACGGAGGTGCGAAGGGCTTGGTCCATTCGCGATATGTTTCCTCGCCAATCGTCGTTTCCCAGACGATCTCACGCGGCGCATCGATGTCGATTGCCAGTCGTAGTTTTTCCATCGCCGTATATTAGCGCGAGCCGCTTATCGCCTAGCGGTTGTTTGCCGCGGTCGCCGCGGAGTTGCGAATATCGATGGAGCCGTTGACGGTCTTGAACGAAAAGCTCGCGTCGCCGCCGCTGCCCAACTCGCCGTCGAGCGAGCGCGACGGACCGAAGTGCGCCTTGGTCACCCGCAGCGGAAAGTCAGATTCAATCGAGCCGTTCACCGAGCCGGCTTGGAATCTTCCCGCCACGCTCGCCGGCAGGTAAACCTGCACTGGGCCGTTAACCGTCCCAAAGGTGTGCTCGCCGTTGCTGGGCTGCTGGCTATAGCGAATCGTCAACCCGCCGTTCACTGTCTTCGCGTTCACGGGATCGACAGCTCCGGCAGCCTCGATCTTGCCGTTAACCGAGTGCAGATCCATCGGACCGCTAACGCCCTCGATCGAAACCGAACCGTTCACCGTATGAGCCTCAAGATTCACGGATGCAGGCACGGTGATTCGGTAACTCACGGAACCGCTCCGATTCCACCCCTTTGGCAGTTCGGTCTCAACCTCCACGCGGTTCCCGCTGCCCGTTACCACGATCTCCACATCCTCAAGATCCGAGGCGTTCTTCGCAGACTTCGTCGCCAAGATTTGCGCCTCATTGCGGCTCCACGTCGCGATCTCAATCCGGCCGTTTACGTTGGAGATATCGAACTCGCCGCCGGAATTCAGCGTGACGGTTTGGCTGAATTCCTCGGTGACGTCCGCACAAGCGGCGGTAAAAGCGCCGAGCAGGGCCATGGCGCACAGCACGGTCGAATATAGGCGGAACATAGAACCTCCTCCAGGCTAGATGACTGATTCCAAGCTACGAGCATTGCGGCAGAATTGTTCCCTTGGACGCCGCTTTTGCCCGAGAGATAGGGCGGCCGCAAACATTTTTACCGTATGATCTGGCTATGCTTCGCGCCTTAGCGATTTCGCTTGTCCTCTGTACAGCGCTGTCGGCTGCCGATCCGAGCCTCTTTTTCCGCGAAGATTGGACCGACACCGAGCCGGCATTGCCCGTGACGCAAGAGCACGTCGCCAACCCGGAGTTGATTCTAGCGCTGCACGGCCCCGGCAAATCCGTCATCAAGAAGAGTTTTCACAAGTGGATCCCCAATGATCCGCACTACATCTGGTCCGGCGTAACCAGCTCCCGCTGGGCCGTGAGCTTGAGCAAGAGCAACGGACAAATGGTAGACCTCACCGCAGGCAAGGTGCGCTGGCGCACTAAGCAGGCCGGCTTTATGTATCTGCACATGATTGTCGAGACTGCCGATGGCCAATGGTTCGTCAGCGAAGCGGCGGAAGGGCCTGCCAGCGACTGGCACGTCAGCGAATACGTGCTGGCTGATACCAAGTGGCGCGTCCTCGATATCGAGTCAGTCGTCGAAAAGGCCTGGGGAACTCCCGATCTGAGCCGCGTCAAGTCTGTGGGCTTCACCGACCTGAGCATCGGCGGCTGGTCCGACTCATCGAGCCGCCTCGACTGGATCGAAGTGCATGGCAAGCCCGTCCAATAACAGTAGAGCCTTGACGGTCATGCTGGCCGTCGTCGTCGCCGCCACGACTTGGTCGGCCATCGACCCCTACGACTACGCTACTTGGTTCTTTGAGCTATTCATCGGCGCCGGCGGCATCCTCGCCCTAGTTCTGTTGCGCAAGCGCTTCCCCATGTCGGCGCTCGTGCTGGCGGTTGCGGCGATCCACTACGTCGTTCTGGCCATGGGCGCGAAGTATACCTACGCCGAAGAGCCGATTTTCAGCTGGTTGCGCGACGCGTTAGATCTCTCCCGCAACCACTTCGACCGCGTCGGACACTTCATGCAAGGCGTCACGCCGGCGCTGGTCATGCGCGAAGTGCTGCAACGCCGCACCAAGATCGGTCGCAACGTCTGGCTCGGCTTTGCCGCGCTCACCACCGCCATGGCCTTCAGCGCGCTCTACGAAATTCTGGAGTGGCTATGGGTCGCCGCCTTCTATCCCGACGAAGGCCCCGAGTGGCTCGGTATGCAAGGCGACCCCTTCGACGCCCAAGCTGACATGCTTATGGCTACATTGGGCGGCTTACTCTCGACAGTCGTCCTGCGCCCCTGGCACGACCGCTCGATCGACGATCTCCTGCGCAAGCGTTGAACCATTTGCTCCGCCCTAGGACAGCCGCGGGACCGTTCAGTCACGAACGCCAGTGAGGAGCCTCAGATCTCAATCCTCGAAAACAAATAACCCCCCAACGCCACAAACGCCGCCGTCACCGCCGTCAACACCACCAAATCGAGGCCTATCCCGTAATGCACCTCACCGATCAACGCATTGCGTATCCCGTCGACCGCGTAGCTCAGCGGATCCACCGCCGCCACAATCGCTAGCACCCGCGGAACATCCTTCAGCGGATACAGGGCGCCCGACAAGAAAAACATCGGCATCACCAAGAAGTTCATAATGAGCGGGAAACCCTGAAAATCATTGAGCAACGAAGCGATCGCCGTCCCCAGCGCCGCGAACATCACTGCTGTTAACGCCATGAATGCGAACGCCGTCGGCAACATCGCCCAAGTCGTGATCCGGAACCCCGCTGCAAAACAGATCAGCACCACGACCACGCCCTGCACAAGCGCTACCGTGGCGCCGCCCAGCGTCCGTCCGATCATGATTACGATCCGCGGCGTCGGTGCCACCAGCGTCTCCTTCAGGAAGCCGAACTGCCGGTCCCAAATCAACTCCAGGCCAGAGAACACGGCATTGAACAGAATGGCCATCGCTGCTAATCCCGGCGCCAAAAACTGTATGTAGTTGCCGCGGCCAGCTTGTTCGAAGATCGGCCCCAATCCGAATCCGAAGGCGATCAGAAAGAGCAGCGGTTGCCCGAGAGCTGCAAGCATGCGCGGCTTCGAGCGAACGTAACGTTTCAATTGACGCAGCCAAAGGATGTAAATCACGTGCATCGCCTGCGCCTTACCCGCGGCCTTTCGGCCTCCACATGCGGCTCATATTGCGCAGGCGGTCCACCGATGTTGATTCTTCGTCGCGAATCGTGTTGCCGGTCAGCACCAAGAAAGCCTGCTCCAGCGTTTCGCTATCGGTCTTCTCCTTCAGTTGCGCCGGCGAACCCTGCGCCACAATCTTGCCGTGGTCGATAATCGCAATGCGCTGCGCCACGCGGTCGGCTTCGTCCATGTAATGTGTTGTTAAGAAGACCGTCACCTTCTCGCTTTCGTTTAATTCCTTAACGTGCGTCCAGAGTTGGTTGCGCGTCTGCGGATCCAGGCCCAATGTCGGCTCATCGAGGAACAAGATCCGCGGCGTGTGCAGCAGACCTCTGGCAATCTCCAGCCGGCGCTTCATGCCGCCCGAGAAATTCTTCACGAAGTCGTCGCGGCGCTCCCACAGTTCGAACAGTCGCAGCAAGACCTGGATTCTTGGCGCTCGCTCCCCCGCCGGCACGTGGTACAGCACGCCGTGAAAATCCATGTTCTCGTAGGCCGTTAACTCGTCATCCAGGCTGGGGTCTTGGAACACGATGCCAAAGCGCTTGCGCACCTCATTAGCGTGCACAGCCGGATTCATCCCGTCCAACTCCACAGTGCCGCTCGTTGGCGCGAGCAAGGTCGTCAGCATCTTGATCGTCGTCGTCTTTCCGGCTCCATTCGGCCCGAGAAAGGCGAAGATCTCTCCGCGCTCCACCGCAAAGCTAACATCGTCGACAGCGGCAAAAGCGCCGTACTTCTTCACCAGGTGCGCTACTCGGATCACATCTCCAGATTAGACCCAAGCGATCCGCATCCGTTCGCGCGACCTGTATCTTCAGCCCATTTACCAGGTCTCATAGTGAACGTCCCGGAGACATAGGTAACAGTTTGACCCAAGCGCACGGGCAACAGATCCGAGAGAATCGCTCTTTTGCGAGGAAGGAGGGACGCTCTTGGGCTGGAAGGAGACTCGTGTGCAAGACGAAAGACTGGCGTTAGTAGAGCAGTTCGCAGCTGGAGATCTGTCGCGTGCCCGGATATGCCGGGGTTTCGGCGTGAGCCGCAAGACCGGCTATAAGTGGTACGAGCAATATCTGCTGGAAGGAGTCAGCGGGCTTCCTGTAACGTCATCGCGGCCGCGACGAAAAACAATCACGCCGCGAACATCAGCTGCAGATAGTTGCGGAACTGCACCGACTGCCTCACGATCAGCTTTGAGTCCTTGTAGACCCGGCCCAGCAGCAACGCGCCTTCGATGACGCACATCGCCGCCTCGGCCAACTCGCTCGCCGTCGCCGCCATCCGCGGCTTCCGCCATTCGATCAGCCTCTCGAACTTGCGCTCGTACAGCGCTCCCCAGTCCATCAGCTCCTTCTGTACCTGAGCGTTGATCGCCTCGCTGAACTCGCCGCTTTGGTACGCATACGAGGCGAGTAGGCATCCCGGCAGTGGGTTCTCGATCCCATCCACGGACTCTTCAAAAAACTTGAAGAACAATAGGATGTCCTGCAAGGGGTCGTCAGCTAATGCCGCGGCCCTCTCCGCCCACTGCGCGAACAGCACGAGTTCCTGACGGGAGAACCGCTCGATGACCCCGCGCGCTAGGTCCTCCTTGCTCTTGAAGTGGTAGAAAAACGCCCCCTTCGTCAGGCCAACCTTCTCGATGATCTCGTCCAACGATGTACCGGCGTATCCCCTATCGAATACCAACTGCTCAGCTGCAGCTAGAATCCGCTCCTTGGTTGCTTCTCCTCGAGCCGTCATACCCTAAGTATACAGACTAGACGGTATGTGTCTAGCAAACCGCCATGGCAAGAAAATGCAAGCTGCGGAAAATTTCTGATTGACAAGAAACCAACTGGTCGGTATTTTTATACCAACTGGTTTGTTTAAACCAGAAGTATTCAAGAAGCCAAGACGAGGAAAACACCAATGCTTACGAACCCCCTACAAACCGCTCAGATGGTTAACGGACTCAACGTCGAAGACGTGATGGGCCTCATCGGCGCAGTGCAAAACGAACCCGAAGCCGGCGTCACGCGCTGGAGCGTTTCCAGCGCCTGGCTCGGCGGCACACGCAACCGCGCCACTATCCGCTCCTTCGAAATCGGC
>CAZYOX010000013.1:0-23154 GCA_964649285.1 uncultured Bryobacterales bacterium
TCCTGGCCCAGGCGCAGCAGCAGGGCGCTCCGCAACAGCAGGCCTCGCCGTTTGAGGACGTACCCACACCCGACGCGCCGCAGACGCCCCCTTCGCCTTTTGAGGACGTAACGACGCCGGCGAATCCTGATCAGCAGCAGTCTCCCTTTAACGACGTCGATACTCCCACACAGCCCGGCGCCCGCGGAGACTTCGTGGAGGAAGTCGAGTTTCGCGGGGCGCGGCGCGTTCCGCGCGACAGTCTGCTGGCGCGCATCTTCACGAAGAAGGGCGACCCTTACGACCTGGATGCCCTGCGGCGCGACTACATGGTTCTGTGGAACACCGGATATTTCGACGATCTTCGATTGGAGGTCGAGGATGGCGAAGTCGGCAAGATTATCCGCTTTGTGGTGACCGAGCGGCGCATCGTCCGTACGATTCGCTACGAAGGCAATAAGTCGGCGACGGTTTCGGACATTCTAGAGCGGTTCTCGGAGCGTAACGTGGGTCTGTCGGTGGAGAGCCGTTATGACCCGACTGTCGTTCAGAGGGCGCTGGTTGTTCTGCGGGAGCTCCTAGGCGAACGCGGGCGGCAGTATGCAGTGATCGAGCCGCAAGTGCGCCAGATCCCGCCGTCGTCGGTGGAGATCGTTTTCCAGATTGAGGAAGGCCCCAAGGTCAAGATGGGCAGGATGGAGATTGAGGGGAATACCTACCTGAGCGACGGCCAATTGCGGAGCGCGCAGAAGGCGCTCAAGCCTATCGGTATCCCGAAGAGCGTCATCCTGGAGAATCTGTTCGCCAAGACGTTCGACATCCAGAAGCTCGAAGCCGATAAAGAGCTGATGCGCAACGAGTATCAGAAGCACGGCTTTTTCCGCGCCTCGGTTCCCACGCATGAGTTGGCGATTGAAGACCTGACGGGCCGTAAGCTATTTCCGATTCCCTTCATTTGGAAGAAGAAAGCGAAGAAGGCGAACGTGACGGTGTTCGTCGAAGAAGGCCGCCAGTATCGTCGCGGCCGTCTTAGCTTTACGGATGTGGAGTTGTTCCGCAGCCCGGAAGACATCCTCACGCCGGTCTTCAAGATGGAAGAGAACGCGATCTTCAATGTCGAGAGTTTGCGCGAAGGTCTGGAAAACCTGAAGAAGCTCTATGGCGAATTTGGGTATATCGACTTCGTCGCCGAACCGACGTTCGAATTTCGCGACGCCGAGGACCCGCCGTTGATCGACCTGAACTTGACGGTCGACGAAGGCAGGCAATTCTTCGTCCGCCGGATCAATTTCTCGGGCAACAACACGACCCGCGACAAGGTGATTCGCCGTGAATTGCTGCTGGATGAAGGCGACATGTTTAACACCCGTTTGTGGGACTTGTCGATTCTGCGGCTGAACCAGCTCGGCTACTTCGATCCTCTGGAGCAAGAGGAGGCGACCAACATTTCTCGCGACACGAGGAACGGCCTGGTCGACTTGACGCTGGAGGTCAAGGAGCGAGGCAGGAATACGGTAAGTCTGAACGGCGGCGTATCGGGATTCGCGGGCAGTTTCATTGGTTTCGGCTACGCGACGAACAATTTCTTGGGTTTGGGCGAAACGCTGAGCTTCACTACGCAGTTGGGCAGCCGAGAGCGAATCGTCAGTTTCGGATTCACCGAGCCGTACTTGTTCGATCGGCCGATCCAAGCGGGCTTCACCGTGTTCTCGCGGCGGTTCAGCTTTAACACGGCTCGCGAGGCTTCGATCTTCTCGGGCCAGGATTTGACCAGCTTCTTCGGCGAAGGCAATATCCTCGACTATCGCCAAAACAGCACCGGCTTCACGACGTTCCTGAGCTACCCGCTGAAGAACAGTTTTTCGCGGCTCGGGATGACCTACAGCTTCCAGATTTCGGACATCTCGACGTTCGGCGATACAACCGAGAACTATTTCAATTACCTGAACTTCCAGGGCGTGACGGGGCCGAACTCGTTGGATGGAATCACCGTATCGGAGATCACGCCGAACTTCTTCCACAACACGGTGGATCATCCAATTACGCCGACTCGCGGCAAGAGCTTGTTCGCCAGCGTTGCCATGGCGGGCCTCGGAGGCAACACGAAGTTCATCCAGCCGACGGTGGAGTTCAAGTATTTCAAGCCACACACAAGCCGCGGCAATGTGATCGCGATGCGCGTGTTGGGATCGTTGCTGACCGGCTATGGGGGCAGTGTGCCGCCGCCGTTCCGGCGCAGTTTCATGGGCGGCGAAAACGATATCCGCGGTTTCCGCTTGTTCCAGGTCACGCCGCTCGCCTACATCCCGGATGTTGCGCGCGTACCAGTGTTGAATGACAACGGCACCCCGAGAACGCAGTCGCAAATCATTGACGGCGTCGAGCAGCAGGTGCCGGTCTCTACCGACATTCCTGTTTACCGGCCGATTCAGCCAGGCGGCGACACGCGATTCGTCTTCAACGCCGAGTACCGCATCAAGTTGTTCGGTCCGGTGGTTTTGGCGCCATTCTTCGATATCGGCTTCAATAAGATCATTTTTTCCGATCAGGTCCGTCTAAATCCTGGTCGCGTCGCCGATCTCAACCTTGAGTTCCCCCAGGCCGGGATTGAAGAGAAGATCGACATCGTCGACGTCACGCAAAAGGTGCGCGCCTCGACCGGTTTGGAAGTACAAGTCGTACTGCCGATCTTACAAGCGCCCTTCCGCGTCTACTGGGCCTATAACCCGATGCGCGTGCGGGATGTGGTGTTGCCGCCGATCGTCGCCGACCGGGCGCTGTTCCCCAATCAGACCAGCTTCGTCGAGGGCATCAAAAATTACGCCCAGCCGATCAATTTTTTTGAAGACAAGACCGCGTTCCGTTTTACGATTAGCCGCACGTTCTAGGCGCCCGGCCGGCATTTTGGAACGCTATGTTAGACTGATCCAACGGAGTCAATCCTTTAAGAATCAACGAGGTTCGTATGAATATCAGAAACGTAGGCGGACTGGCGATTTGCGCCGCCATATTGTCATGTGCGCCCGCCTTCGCTCAGACGAAAGTCGCGATCATCAACATGGAAGAAGCCATCGCGCGCACCCAAGAAGGGCAGCGCTTGATGAAGGAATTCCAGGAGAAGTATGCTCCTCGCCAACAGGAGTTGGAGGCCCTCCAGACGGAGATCGAGGGCTTGCAAAGCCAACTCGCCAACGGCGCCAACACCATGAGCGAGGAAGCCCGTCGGGAGATTTCGTTCAAGATCGAACAGAAGCAAACGCAAGGGCAGCGGCTGTTGGAGGATGCCCGCGGTGAACTGAGCCAAGAGCAGGGCAGGATCTTCAATGAGGTCGGCAACAAGGTTGTCACGGTCATTGACAAATATGCCCAGGCCAACGGCTACAGCATGGTGTTGAACGTTTCAGCGCAACCCAACCTCGTGTTGTTTGCTTTGAACGAGGTCAATATCACGCAAGCGATCATCGAGGCCTACGATGCCGAGAATCCCGGAACGGCAGGAGCTCCTGCGGGCGCCGGCGAGTAGCGTTTATCGGTCGATTGGGATATTGATTCCGCGAAGGCGTCCGGGACAACTGGGCGCTTTTTCCTTTCGGTAGGGGGGCGTTTGCCAATATCCGTGAAACGTCAAGGACGTCTCCAACGTCATACGGACAGTAGACCCAGGGGGCGCTAAAACATTGTTGCACCGGGTTGAAGTTTTCTGAAAGTCTGGTGTATCCTCAGGTTGCATCGTCCGTCACCTCGTTGTTCTCTCCCTAACGGACGGCATCTTACAACCTGAGAAACCCGCGTTGGTTTCGCGAGCGTTACGGCGCTCATCCGACCGAGGGCGTGAAGCCTACGGTCGGGGCCTTGTAGCTAGACGCACAAATCTTCATATGCAAGAGCAAGTAAACCGTAGGAAAGCATCCAAGAACAACAATCGAAGGAAAGGCCGCAACGGCGGCGGTAATCGTGGACCGCAACCTGGTAATCGTTCGGCGAATCCGGGGAACAACGGCAATTCGCAAGGCAATGGGCAGAATAGCGGCGCTCCAGGGGTCTGCGTGCGGTGTGGACATCCAGCGCCAGACGGCAAGTTGTGCAACTTCCATAAGTCGTTGCTGAACTCGATCCGTAACGATTCCAGCAACAAACGAACGAGCCGGACGCCGATCCCGCCCTCGCCGAACGCCTACTGTTAGCCGTTCCAATAAGCCGGTTAGCCGCACGGGGCGCTGTCGCCGCAACGGCGATGTTGTCTCCAGCTACTTCTCTGTCGCGGAGTCTGGCTTGCGCTTAAGATCGTCGGATAGAACGATGGCTTCGGCGACCTGTTTCATCGTGAGACGCCGCTGCCTGGCCTGACGCTGAAGCGTGAGATAGGCCTCTTCTTCAGTCAGTCCGATGTCGCGCTGCAATAGTCCCTTGGCTCTTTCTACCAACTTGCGTGTTTCTAGCTGGTTCTGCAGATCCCCCAATTCGTCGTCCAGCCGGGCAAGTTCAATCTCCGACCCAACCAGATAGCCGACGGTCGCCACGAAATTGATTTCGCGTTTGGTGTGCATATGCGGCATGCGATGCTGCAGATTGATAACGCCGACGAGTTTTCCGCGGCTCACCAAGGGCACCGACAAGAACGCTTCGTACTGGTCCTCCGGAAGCTCGGTGAAGGCCAGAAAGCGCGGATCCCTAGCGGCATTGCGGGCGACGGCGACCGGCTTCTGGTGTTCGGCGACCCATCCGGTAATGCCCTGTCCCACCCTTAGGGCGATCTGATTCAGCGCCTCCGGGTGTGGATTCTTAGACGCCATCAGCCGAAGCTGGTCGCCCTTCAAAACGTAAATGAAGGTCGAGTCCGGACCAATGACGTCGTGTAGGAACTCGACGACACGATCTAGCACGACCTGTAACGGTTCGGCTGCCGCGAGCCGACTGCCGATCTCGTGGAGAAAGCCGAATTCGACGTCGCCGGACCCGGGCTGACCCGGCTCGGGCGCATCCGACGGCCGCGAACCGGAGGTGTTCTCAACCATATCCCTACGCTAGGCCCGCACCGGGATGGAAGTCCAATAGAGGTTTCTTATCTCCCGCATAATGCCGGGAGCAGCCGATCCGCTGGTCGGCGTCTCGTTCAGCGCGTACCGCCGCGCTGGTCCGAGGAGATTGGCGACATCCGCTATGCCGGCACGGCGTGCAGCTGGCGACAGTGGACGCACTTGCCGGTTTGCTGTTGAGAACCGCAACGGCGGACGAGGAAGAGTCGGACTCCGGCACGATGCACGGCCGTGCGCTATAACAGCCGCATGAGGGCAGTCTTGGCGCTCAGCTTCGTGCTGCCGCTGGTTTGTTCGGCGGACTGGCCGGAGTTTCGCGGGCCGACAGGACAGGGCCATGTCGGCGAGCAACCGGCGCCGACCCGCTGGAGCGAAACCGAGAATGTCCGCTGGAAGACGCCCTTGCCGGGGATCGGGTGGTCTTCGCCGGTCATTCGAGACGGCGTTGTTTGGTTGACGACGGCGACAGACGGCGGCCGTTCGTTGCGGGTTCTGAGCGTCGACGCCGCATCGGGCGAGCTGAAGCATAGCGTGGAAGTCTTCCGCTCAGAGCGACCTCCGTTCAAGCACGGGAAGAACTCGTTCGCGTCGCCGACGCCTGTACTCGCGGACGATCGCGTCTACGTGCATTTCGGTGATAGGGGCACGGCGGCGCTCGATCTCGACGGCCGCGTGCTGTGGCGGAATACGGAGCATCGCCTCCAGGATGTCCACGGCTCGGGCGGCTCACCCATGCTGTGGCGCAATCTGCTGATCTTTAACTGCGACGGAGCGGACGTGCAGTACGTGGTCGCCCTTGAGGCGAGTACGGGTAAGACTGTTTGGCGAGCATTGCGCAACGCGCCGCGATTCTCCTTCTCCACTCCATTGGTCATTCCGCGGGGAGAGTCGGGAGAGCAGCTTGTCTCGACGGGCGCGGATATGGCGGCGAGCTACGATCCCGCTACAGGCAGGGAGCTGTGGCGCATTACCTTCGATGGGTACTCTGTCGTGCCGCGGCCCGTTTACGGCAACGGGTTGGTCTACTTGACGACGGGCTTCTACGGTCCTCAGCTGTTGGCGGTTCGTCCTGACGGAGAAGGCGACGTGACGGCGACGCACATTGTCTGGCAAGTGAATCGCGGAGTTCCGCTGACTCCGTCTCCATTGCTCGACGGCGAGCGCATCTACATGGTCAGCGACAACGGCATCGCTTCATGCCTCAATGCCGTCAACGGTAGCGAGTTGTGGCGGCAAAGGCTGCCGGGGATGTACTCGGCCTCGCCGGTACTTGCGGATGGGAACGTGTACTTTTCGAATGAGACCGGCGAGACGACGATTGTCCAATCGGCGGATCAGTACGTCGAGATCGCTCGCAATCGAGTGGACGGTAATACGTTTGCGTCCTTAGCGTTTGGCGATGGCGCGATGTTCTTGCGCAGCGACACGACGCTGTATCGCATCGAAGACTAGGCTAATTCCAATTCGGCTGAGACAATAAGAGCACGATGGTCGACAAGCGGGAGCTGCGACAGTCGTCTCTTGTTGTGGCGGGCGGCTTGTTTGGCTTTGCCCTGGCTGGAATCGCGCTCTTCTTGCTTACGGGTCGCGTGGGACGGTTGGAGCGGCAAATCGAGCAAGCCGAACAGCGCGAGGATCAACTGCAGGCGGAACGCGCCGAGTTCAACGAACGAGCCAAGGACTACGCCGACTTGGCCGAAGAGGCGAAAAATCGGGCCTTCGAGGCGCAGCAGTCGTTGGGCGAGGCGCGAGGTCAGCGGACCCGCGCTGATTGGGAGCGTACGTTGGCCCGCGAGCTCGCCGAGCGCGCCGAGCGCGAATCTGCCCAAGCCGAAGCTGAGGCGGCGCGCATGCAGGAGGGTTTGGACAATCTGCGGGCGGCCAGGCGCAAGGAACTGGATCGCATGCGTGACGCCCTTGCCGCGATCGTCGAAACGGAACGCACACCGATGGGCATGGTCATGCGCTTAGGCGAGGAGGCGCTGCGGTTTGAGTTTGACTCGCCGCGGATCCGTGAACAGGACCGTGAACTGCTGAGCCGCATCGCTGGCGTGTTGCTGTCTTCTCACGGCTACCGTTTGTATGTGGACGGGCACACCGACGACCAAGGCCCGGCGGTCTATAACAAGGATTTGTCGCAACGCCGCGCCGCCGCCGTACTCGACTACCTGGTTGAGGCGGGGATTCCGAAGGAAGTTGTCGAGGCGCGCGGTTTCGGAGAGTCAACTCCTCGTGTAGAGGGAACGAGCCAGGAAGCGCGCCGGGCGAATCGCCGCGTCGAGATCGGGCTAGTCGACGCCGTTATTGAATACGAAGGCGAAATTGAGCCCTGATGCCGAAAAAGAAACGGCGCTTCGGCGCGCATACTTCCATTGCCGGGTCGCTGGACAACAGCGCACGCGAGGCGATCGAGCTAGGTTGCTCGTGCTTTCAGATTTTCACGCGCAGTCCGCGCATGTGGCAGGCGTCGCCGCTTGCGCCCAGCCAAATCGCGGAACTCAAGCGGCTGCGAGCAGAGCACGATCTTTGGCCTTTGGCGGTACACGGCAGTTATTTGATCAACTTGGCCGCTCTAGATGAGGCGAACCGGGAGCGATCCATCGAGGGATTTCGCGACGAAGTCGACCGAGCGATCGCCGTGGGCTCGGACTACTTGGTGTTTCATCCTGGCAGCTCCAAGGGGCAAGAGCGCGAACAGGCCACGGCCATCTTGGCCGACTCGTTCCGCAGAGCGGTTCGAGGGGTTAAGTGGGGCGGTTTGGAGGTATTGCTCGAAAACACGGCGGGAGGAGGGGCGGCGCTCGGACGAACATTCGAGGAACTTGCGGCGGTGCGGACGGCGATACAAGCTCAATCGCCCAAAGCGCCAGTCGGCTACTGCATCGATACCTGTCACCTGTTCGCCGCCGGATACGGAATCTCCACGGCGGCGGAGCTGAATCAAACGCTGTCGAAGATTGACGCAGCCCTCGGCCTGGATCGGCTGAAAATCATCCATACAAACGATTCCAAGGCCAAGTTCGGCTCGTACTTAGATCGGCATGAGCACATCGGCGAAGGGCAAATCGGATTGGACGCCTTCCGGCGAATCGTCAATCATCCGGCCTTGCGCGACAAACCATTCATCTTGGAGACGCCCCACGACGCCGAGGGAACGCACCGGAAGAACATGGAAACTCTTACGGCCTTGGGCCGCCGACTTCGTCGGGCTAGCTAGGCAGGAGCTTTGCGCGTAGCTTGAGCCAGGCTTTGCCGCCGACGCGCTTGAGCACTTTCTTTGCTTCCCAGCCCAGGTAGGCGCGGGTCTGGACGAAGGTATTGCCCGCAACCACCTGTGCGGCCCAAGCAGGGGGATCGCTGTCGAGAACGCCGTAGCGTCCTAGGCATAAACAGTCGGCGACGTTCCAGGCTTTGGTGCGCGGCTCAGACGTAAACAGCACGCGGATGCCGCAGAGCGATGCGACGCGGACGATCTCGTCGGAATAGTATCCGCCGGGTATTGATGCCGTCTCGACGGGTTCGCCGAGAATTTTCGCGAGCCGAGAAATGCTGTCGGTCCACTCCCGTTTCAACTGTTCGGGCGTGCAAGCGCTCATGCGCGGCGGATGGGAGCAGGTGTGGCTGCCGATCACGTGTCCCTGCGAATGCAGCGCGCGAATTTCCGCTTCGCTCAAGAACGCGCTTGTGCCGATGAAATCGGTAGTCACGAAGAAATGGCCGACCCAACCTTGTTTGCCAAGCGTCTTGGCGATGCGCCCCGCAGCGGAACAGCCGCCGTCGTCGAAGGTCAGCAGCAAAGCTTGCTCTGTGGGATCAGCTAAGGCATCGAAGACGGAGACAGGCTGCGAAGAACAGGCGGCCGCAATCGCTTGAACGTGTTCGTCCCAGGCCTGCTCAGTCAGCTTATACCGATTCGCTCCCGGAGCCTGGAATCCGCTTCGATCGGCTTGGCCGGCGGGTACCACATCGTGATAGAGAAGGGTGGTGGCCCTCATGCGCTTCTCCTCCTGGCACGTGCGGCTCGCTTCCACGCCAAGTAGCGCGTCATCCAGGGTTGTCCCCATACGGCTGACTTGCGGCCGTCGACCGGCAGAGGCTGCGCCTTTCCGGCGGCGATCTCAAGCAGCTTCGCTTTGATGTCGTCCAAGTGGTCGAAAACGGCGCGGTGTTGGATCAATATGTGAGATTCGTTTTCATCGACAGGGCCGGAGAAGTATCCGAACACGGGGCCGGTATCAATGCCTGGATCGACACGCAACAGCGTCATGCCCACGTTCTCTAGGTCTCCGTTGGCCAACGCCCAAAAACACCCATGCGCGTTGCGGTACTCAGGACAGATGCCTGGGTGCATGACCCATGTCCCCAGAGAGGGAATCTGAAAGGTCTTGTGACCCAGTATCTGTTTGCAACGGGCGATCACCATATCGGGACCTGCATCGCGTAGGAACCGGCGGACTTCGCTCGCATTGGCGCTGGTTGAGCGTAGGACGGGAGCTGGCGGCGAAGGCGCGGGATATCGAGCGCTGAGCTCTTGCACCTTGCGCTTTTCCCACTCGGCGTCTCGTTTGGCGAGAAAAAGACGGTAATAAACACGGAATGCCAAAACGTCCAGGAAGCCGAGCCCGCCGCTGCGGCGAAGCTCCGCCTTCAGCCGCTGACCTAGTCTCGAACCCCGTTCCTCAAGCTCCACGATGCCGACGAGATCGCTGAACGACGCCAGCCAGTTGGCTAGCGCAACTCGATTTAGGCGGTCGTTGGCATGGCATATCAAGGCCGTTCTCAATGCCAACGGCCTCTCAACCCGGGACATCACCGTAGAATACCAGAGCCTTTTGCGGCCTCAATGGCCCGAAACCGCGCTCTGGGCCGCGCGATGGGCCCGCGACCCTGGCACAATGAACCCATGGGGAAAGCGTTTGCCGAACTGGACGAGACGAACGTCAAGTGGATCGCCAGACAGCATATGTTCTTCGTCGCAACGGCCCCTACCTCAACCGACGGCTTGCTCAACGTATCGCCCAAAGGCTTAGACTCGTTCGCCGTCATCGACCCGGCGACGGTCGCCTATTTGGACATCGTCGGCAGCGGCGTCGAGACGATCGCCCACGTGAAACAGAATGGACGGCTAATCATCATGTTCTGCGCTCTTGAGGGGCCGCCGCGAATCTTGCGCTTGTGGGGTAAAGGCGAAGTGATTGAGCGCAGCGATCCGAGATGGGCCGAGATGCGCTCGCGCTTCCCCCAGATGCCGGGCGAGCGCTCAATCATCGTGTTGCACCTGACCCGCGTGCAGGACTCGTGCGGCTATGGCGTCCCCCGCTACGCCTATGAAGAGGACCGCACGACGTTAACCGATTGGGCCGCGAAAAAAGGCCCCGAAGGCATGGACAAGTACATCGCCGAAAAGAATCACAAGAGCATCGATGGCCTCCCTGGCCTCGCTTAGTCCCAGACGACGACAATTCAATGCCCGAGAAGTCTTATAGACCCCTTGAAATTGAGCCCAAGTGGCAGAAAACCTGGCAAGACGCTGGCTTGTACCGCACGTCCACCGACGCTTCGAAGCCGAAGTACTACGTGCTTGAGATGCTGCCTTACCCCAGCGGCACGCTGCATATGGGGCACGTGCGAAATTACTCAATCGGCGACGCGCTGGCGCGCTACAAGCGCATGCGCGGTTTCCGCGTGCTGCATCCAATGGGTTGGGATTCTTTCGGCTTGCCTGCCGAGAATGCGGCCATCAAGAACAAGATGGATCCGGGCGTTTGGACGCGCTCCAACATCCAGAACATGAAGCGGCAGCTGGGCTACTTCAGCTTCAGCTATGACTGGGATCGCGAGATCTCGTCCTGCGAGCCGGAGTATTACCGGTGGAATCAGTGGTTCTTCATCGAGATGTGGAAGAAGGGCCTGGCTTACCGCAAGAAGAGCCGCGTGAACTGGTGCAACGAGTGCGGCACGGTTCTGGCTAACGAACAGGTAGTGAACGGTTGTTGCTGGCGCCATGAGACGACGCCGGTCGAGCAGAAAGAACTGGACCAGTGGTTTTTCAAGACGACTGCTTACGCCGATCAACTGCTCGACGATCTGAAAGAAATCGAGGAAGGTTGGCCGGATCGCGTTGTGGCGATGCAGCGCAACTGGATAGGCAGGTCCGAAGGCGCCGAAGTCGACTTTCAGCTCGAAGGCTCAGACGAGAAGGTACGCGTTTTCACTACACGCGTCGATACGATCTTTGGCGCCACCTGCGTCATCTTGGCGCCGCAACATCCCTGGGTAGCGGAGTTCGGCCTAGAGGATCAGGCGAAGCCGATGATTGCGGCCCAACAGGCGCAGCAGAACGATGACCTGGAAAAGGACGGCTTCTTCACCGGTCGTTACGCGATCAATCCCTACAGCGGAGAAAAGGCCCCGATCTGGGTGGGCAACTTCGTGCTGTGGGGTTATGGCACGGGCGCGATCATGGCGGTCCCGGCGCACGATCAGCGGGATTTTGAGTTTTGCCGCAAGTTCCGCATTCCCGTTGTGCCGGTGATTAAGCCCATGGATGGCGAGCTGCCCAAGGCCGAAGACATGACGGAGGCTTACGCCGAATACGGCATTGCGGCAGTGTGCGGCCAATGGAGCGGTCTCTCCAGCGCGGAAGCCAAGGCACAGATGACTGCGTATGCCAAGGAAAAGGGTTTTGGCGAAGGCGCCATCACTTATCGGCTGCGCGACTGGGGCGTCTCGAGGCAACGTTATTGGGGCACGCCGATTCCGATGATCCACTGTGGCGTGTGCGGCGTGCAGCCGGTTCCAGAAAAGGACTTGCCTGTGCTGTTACCTGCCAACGTGGAGCTCACGGGCGTGGGCGAGTCGCCGCTGCGGCAGGTGCCGGAGTTCGTCAATGTGAAGTGTCCGAAGTGCGGCGGCGATGCGCAACGCGAAGCCGACACGATGGATACGTTCGTCGACTCGTCGTGGTACTTCTACCGCTACACGGATCCGAAGAACGACAAAGCGCCGTTCGCGAAAGAGAAGGCGGCGGCGTGGTTCCCGATCGATCAGTACATCGGCGGCGTCGAGCATGCGGTGCTGCACTTGATCTACTGCCGTTTCTGGAGCAAGGTCATGCGCGACCTGGGCTTGGTGACCTGGAATGAACCGGTCACCCGCCTTTTCACGCAGGGCATGGTGATCAAAGATGGGGCCAAGATGTCCAAGAGCCTGGGCAACATTGTGAGCCCAGAGGAGATGGTCGAAAAGTACGGCTCCGATACGGCGCGGGCGTTCTCGCTGTTCGCCGCGCCGCCCGATAAGGATCTCGATTGGCAAGACTCAGGCGTGGAGGGTATGTCGCGCTTCTTGGCGCGCGTGTTCCGCCTGGTGACGCGCAATGCCGACTCCGGCGCGGCGCCTACAACCGAAGCGGCGAACGATGCAGACAAGGCCATCCTACGCAAGCTGCATCAGACCATCGAGAAGATCACCGGCGACTTCGAGTCGCGCTGGCACTTCAATACTTCGTTGGCCGCGGTCATGGAGTTGACCAACGAGATTTACGCTCGTGAGACCGAGCTCTCGGCTGGCGTACTCGCCGAGACTCTGCGCAAGCTCGTCTTGTTGCTCGAGCCGTTTGCGCCGCATATGGCCGAAGAGCTTTGGCAAGAGTTGGGCGAAAAGGGGCCAGTCCTCGAAGTGACCTGGCCTGAGTATCGAGCTGAGCTGACTGTGGAGGATGCGTCGGAGGTCCCCGTGCAGGTCAATGGCAAGATGCGCGGCAAGGTCACTGTCGCCAAGGGCGCCGATCAGGCGGCGGTTGAGGCCGCCGCTCGCCAGGATGATAACGTGGCGCGGCACCTGGAAGGAAAAACCGTCGTGAAGGTTATCTACGTTCCCGATAAGTTGCTGAATATCGTGGTGCGCTAGCGGCCTGGAAAATAAGCTACACTTATTTAAACGACCCGTGAGTATTGCACAGTTTAAAGTCTTTCGGGACATCGGCCAGTCCCGATCGATCTCCCAAGCGGCCGCCCTCAACAGGATCAGCCAATCGGCGGTAAGTCAGACAGTCAAGGCGCTGGAAAAGCAACTCGGCGCTGTTCTGATTGATCGAACCACCCGGCCGTTGACGCTGACTTCCGCAGGCGAAATCTACTACGAGGCGGCTAGAGATATTGTCCGCCGCCACGAGGAAATGGAAGCGCTGCTGGAGGTTCACAAGAGCGTCCTCTCGGGCAGCGTCCACGTCGCGTCGATCTACTCCATCGGCCTGTATGAGATGACCCAGTACCGGGAACGTTTCTTACACACGCATCCGGAGACGAAGATCCACCTGGAGTTCATGCGTCCCGACAAGATTTACGACGCGGTGCTGGACGACCGAGTCGATTTTGGTTTGGTAAGCTATCCGACTGCCAGCAAGGCATTAAGCGTAATCGACTGGCGGATGGAACAAATGGTGCTCGTGTGCCATCCAGAACATGAATTGGCGCACCGGAAACTGGTCACGCCGCAAGACCTAGCGAGGCGAGATTTCATCAGCTTCGATCAGGGACTGTCGATTCGCAAGGCGTTAGACCGGTTCTTCCGCGAGCACGGCGTCTCAAGAGGGGTGCAGCTGGAATTCGACAACATCCAGATGATCAAAGAAGCCTTGTCGATTAATCAGGGAGTCAGCATTCTGCCCGAACGCACAGTCCGCCAAGAGGTAGCTGAGCGCCGGTTGGTGGCGATCCCGATTCAGGCGACGGGCTTGGTGCGGCCGGTGGGTATCTTGTTAAACCGTAAGAGGAAGTTGTCGCGGACGGCACAGGAATTCCTGGAGTTCTTGCGCGGCAACGAAAGGGCGGAAGCCGCTTAGTCGAACGATTGAGGGACACGAGGAGAAATCATGAACCGAACGATATTGGCTATGCTTCTAGCGATTGGCTGTTGGGGATGTTCGTCCACAGAACCTGCCGCTGAAGCGCCTGCAACCGAAGCTCCGGCCGCTGAAGCGCAAGCGGCCCCGGCCCCCGTCGAAATGGACGTCGAGCAGGTAGCGGCGCGGTTGGAGGCGGGCGAAGATATCTATCTTCTGGATGTTCGCACCCCGGAAGAGTTGAAGGAACACGGCATGATTGCCGGGGCGGTCAACATCCCGATTGACGAGTTGGAAGCCCGTCTGGCCGAAGTGCCGAAGGACAAGGAAATCGTCACCTACTGCATGCGCGGCGGACGCGCCGAGACGGCGGCGGGCATATTACGCGACGCCGGTTACACCGAGCCGATCCAGACCGGCGGGATAACAGCTTGGAAAGAGGCGGGGAAGCCTGTCGTCCAACCTGGCGAATAGCAGAGCAAACAAGGAGCGTTGGATGTCAGCAGCGGATAACCGGCCGTTGGTCGGGATTATTATGGGCAGCGATTCGGATTTGCCTGTTATGAAGGCGGCAGCCGAAGTGCTGGAGGAGTTGGAGATTCCTTACGAGGTCAAGATCTCCTCGGCGCATCGGACTCCGGCGACTGCTCATCAATTCGCGGCCACGGCGGTTGACCGCGGTCTGGCGGTAATCATCGCCGGGGCCGGCGGCGCCGCCCACCTGCCGGGCGTGATGGCCGCATCGACCCCGCTGCCGGTGGTCGGCGTTCCGGTGAAGGCGGTCTCGCTGAGCGGCTTGGATTCGCTGCTGTCGATCGCACAGATGCCTCCGGGCGTGCCTGTAGCGACCGTAGGGGTCAATGCCGCCCGCAATGCCGGCATCTTGGCGGCGCAGATTATCGGCGCCGGCGATGCCGCGGTTCGCGGCCGCATCGAAGCTTTCAAAGACCGCATGCGGGCAGGCGTCGAAGCCAAAGACGCCAAGTTGGAGTCGAAAGGCTGGCGCGCTTACCTGGAGAGCTAGCGCAGCCGGCGCCGGTTCCGGTTCTACAATGTTGCTGTGCGGTACTTCCTGACCAGTCGGACTCCGCCAGTTACGCGAATCCTGCTGATTGAGAGCGGCCCGAGAGAGCTGGGCGAACAGGCTGTCGTGTGCTTGCGCAGGGCATTCGGGGCCGACGTTCCGATCGACGTCCTTGGTTGCCGGCAAGCGCCGGCGGCAGGGGCGCAGAACTACGCTGACGTGACTGAAGCTCGTACGTCTTCCGAAAGGCTAGCGATTCTGCGTAGGATTCGGCGCGGCGGCTATTCGATTGCGGGCGTGCTGTCTTCCGGCGATTCGACGATGGCCCTTTGGAAGATGGCGGCGATTTTCGTGGTTCCCGCCAAGTTTCTCGTCTTTAACGAAAACGTCGATTTTTTCTGGATCGACCGCGCCCATTGGCCCAATGCGGCGGCCTTGCTGCAGCAGCGCAGCGGACTTGGCGGCGAGTCAACGGTTCGGGCCTTGGCTTGGTTTGCCGCGTTGCCGCTAGCGATTCTCTACTTGCTTTTCTATGCGGCGTGGGTGCACGTTGCTAGGGTTCTTCGCTTGCTTCTTGGTATTCGAACATCGGTTCGCTCGGTCTAGGTTTGAAGCTGCCAATCTATCTCGACCATCAAGCCACGACTCCCGTGGACGCACGCGTTTTGGAGGCGATGCTCCCGTACTTTTCCGAAGCGTTCGGCAACGCCGCGAGCCGCAACCATTCTTTCGGCTGGAAGGCCCGCGAAGCCGTATCGCGAGCGAGGGATCAGGCCGCTGCGTTGATCGGGGCGAATTCGCGTGAGATCGTTTTTACCAGCGGCGCCACCGAGTCGAACAATCTAGCGATCCGCGGGGCGGTCGAAGCGACCGGACGAACAACGGGGCGCATCATCACCTGCGCCACGGAACACAAAGCGGTGCTCGACCCTTGTCTGCGCTTGCGGCGCCTGGGCTTGGACGTCGTGATCCTCCCGGTAGACTCGAGCGGCCTGCTGGATACGCAGCGCGTGGCAGATGCGCTGACCGACGATACGATTCTCGTTTCCGTGATGTATGCCAATAACGAGATCGGCGTGTTGCAGCCGATTGCGGACATTGGGGCGCGCGTTCGCGAGACGCGGGCGCTGTTCCATGTGGACGCGGTCCAAGCGGCGGGCAAGGTCCCGGTGGACGTCGAGCGCGACTCGATCGACTTGCTCTCGGTCTCAGCGCACAAGTTGTATGGGCCGAAGGGCGTCGGAGCACTCTACGTCCGTAAGCGCGGCCGCCGTGCGAACATCGCCGCGCAAATGGATGGAGGCGGACACGAACGCGGACTACGGTCCGGTACGCTGAATGTGCCCGGAGTCGTCGGACTGGGCGCCGCGTGTGCCCTAGCCCAAGAAGAAATGGATGCCGAGGGGCGCCGGCTGGCGATGCTCCGCAACCGATTGAAGGACGGTCTCTTCGCCGCCCTGGATGGTCTTAAAGTAAATGGGTCTTGGGATCGGCGTTTGCCGAACAATCTCAATATCAGCTTCGCCAGAGTGGACGGCGAATCGCTGCTGATGGGTCTAGACGACGTGGCAGTTTCGAGCGGATCGGCTTGTACCTCTGAGTCTCCGGAACCGAGTCATGTCCTGCGCGCCATCGGCGTTCCGGAAAAGCTGGCCCACGCTTCGTTGCGGTTCGGCCTGGGCCGCCAAAATACCCCGGAGGAAATCGACTACGCCGTCGAAAAGACGGTTGCAGTCGTTTCGCGTCTCCGAAGCCTTTCCGCCTAGGACGTTTACCGAACGACGAGGAGGGGAAACCCTTACTGACTACTCGGCGGTCCGGGGGGGACACTAGCCAGGACTCGAAGCGTAGCGAGCTTACCCCCGGCGTGCTGACGGCTTTCATTCTTGGGAACAACGCGTCCAACGTGGACTACTTCCATCGTTGCTGCCTAGGCGTGCGGGATATTTCGATTCCATTCATCGTCGATGTCAAACCCTCGTTGCACCAGCTCGTACGGATGATTAACACGCACTTGCCCCAGGTCGTCTTCCTTGAGGTCGATGAGCAGGGCAGGTCGTTCCAGACGGCGGTGGATATCGTCGTCGCGGCTCCGGCCACGGTGGTGATCGGCTTTGGGCCGGAGGCGAGCGACGAACTGCTGGCGGAGGCCCGGGAGTTCGGCATCGAGGACATTCTGCCTGCACCTTATCTGAGTAACGAGGTATTCGTCGCCATCCAGCGGGCAATCAAGAGCCCGGGAACTCAGCGGCGTCCTGTCGTCGCCTTTCAGCCAGCCATGGGCGGCTGCGGAGCTTCGACCATCGCGCTTAACGTTGCCAGTGCATTGGCGAGCCAGTTTAATCGCAAGGTGCTGTTGGTCGATACCGACCTGCGTTCGAGCCCGCTGCCGTTCTGGTTCAACCACGATGCCGAGCCGACGATCATTCAAGCTCTTGAGGCCTGCGACAACTTGAGCGAGAAGCTCTGGAAGAAGATGATTTGGACGGACCGCGGCATGGACCTACTGCTGACAGGCCGCCGCCGCAACGGAGCTACGCCGGCCTTTTCGTCGTGGGACTTCTTGCGGTTGCTAAGCTTCGCCGCTCGGCGTTATGACACGGTGATTGTCGACCTGCCCGAAGCGCTCGACGACGTCTTCGGAGTCATTCGAGAGCGCGCCGATTTTAAGTTCATCGTTTGCAATCCGGACCGCATCTCCGCGACCATGGCGCGCCGGCGAATCGACGAGATGGAAACCGGAGGCGCGGAGGTCAAGAACCTTGGAATCATCGTGAACAAAGTCGGTCCTAAGCCCATGCCCAAGGATGCGATCGAGCAGATCGTCCGCCGTCCGGTGGTTCTCGAGTTGCCGGTTGACGAAGATCCCAATGCGGAGGTTTCACTTTTGGATACGCTGCTGCAGCGGCGCTCCAAGATCCTCAAGGGCTACCGCAAGCTGGCCGAAGCGATCGATCAGCAGATGATGAACTCACGCCCTCCGGGCGTGGCGAGGGCCGCTGAAGATCTGGCCGCCGTCGTCGCTCGATCGGGCTGATGAAGCTATCCGCGCGACTTGCGGTCGAGAGACGCCAGAATCGTCTGGAGAATGCCGTCCTCGGTTTTGCCTTCCGCATGTGCATCGAAATTGAGGATGATGCGGTGGCGCAGCGCACTGCCGGCCAGGCTGCGCACGTCATCTTCGGAAACGTTCAAGCGGCCCCGCAGCAGCGCGCGGACGCGTCCGCCTTGGAGTAACGCCTGCACGCCGCGCGGCGAAGCGCCATAGCGGATGTACTTGCGCGCTATCTCGTGGGCCTGGACGCTTTCGGGCTGAGTGGCTAGCACCAGGTCAATCGCGAAATCCCTGACATGCGGAGCGACGAGCACCGCGTGCGCTTGCCGTCGGATATCCAGGACTTGCCTTTGGTTGATCGTTTGGCGGACGCTCGGCTGCTGGGCGGCCATGGTGCGCTCGGCGATCGTTTGCATCTCGGCGCGGTCCGGGTAAGGGACCAAAATCTTCAGTAAGAAACGATCCAGCTGGGCTTCAGGAAGCGGGTAGGTCCCCTCCATTTCGAGGGGATTCTGCGTCGCCATGACCAGGAAAGGATCCTCCAGCCCGTGCGTGTCATTGCCTGTGGTCACGGTGCGCTCCTGCATGGCCTCAAGCAGCGCGGATTGCGTTCGCGGCGTCGCCCGGTTGATTTCGTCGGCCAGCACCAGATTGGCGAAGATGGGACCCGGCTCAAAGCGCAATGCGCGCTCGCCGACCCCGCCGCCATGCATGACCATGCTCCCCAGGATGTCGGCGGGCATCAGGTCCGGCGTGAACTGGATCCGGGAGCATTTGAGGTGCATCGCTTCGCCCAGCGTCCTTAACAGCGTGGTCTTGCCCAAACCAGGCACGCCTTCGAGCAGCACATGGCCGCCGGCAATCAAGGCCGTCAGGACGCCTTCGACCACTTCCTCGTGACCGACGATGACTTTGCCGATTTCGTCTCGAACTGTTTGTAGTTGTTCGGAGGCCGTCGGTAGTGAAGTATCAGGTGCTGCCATGCTCACTCTTGTTTGGAACGGATTTCCCTAAAGTAATTCTCGACGAACGTCCGATACGACGCTGGCGCCTCGTCTCGCACAGCGGCGCCGGCGCCTTCGCGGCGTCCGGCCTGTTGGGTTCTGTAAGGCGTGGCGGCGGACGAAACTTCGCCCGTGCTGGTTTCGACCAGCACATCGCCGGTCAGTTCCTCGGCGCGCTGCAAGTAGAACTCTTCCAGCGCTTGGAAGGCCGCTTCTTGAGCCTGCCGCTCCTGGATTTCCTTGGAGCCGTCGCCATCGCCCGGGGCGCCGGCGGAATCGCCTGTTCCCTCGCTTCCAGCGCCGCTTTCCGAGCCGCTGCCCTGCGAGGCCTGTTGTGCGCCTGGTTGGGATTCGGGCGGGTCCATCGAAGCTTCCGCCGGGGAGCCTTCTTGCTCCGAGGAGGGCTCGCCGGACTGCTTGCCCGGCTCAGACGAGGAGGCAGCATCCGAGCCCTCCTCGGCTGGCGCGGTCCTTTCCTGGGAGGACGCTTGTGCCGGCTCAGAGGACACGTTTTCCCGTAGCTGCTTGAGGGCGTCCTTCAGCCGATCCAGCAGCGAGTTCGAGTTCTCACTCCAGCTGCCGTCTACATTAGCCTGTTCGGGAGATTCGCCTGGACGCTCAAGATTCGATCCCTTCTCGTCCGACGCATTCTCTTGCTCTCCCTCCGGCATGCCGGGCTCATCACCAGATTGTTGAAAGTCGAGTTCGTCGCCGGCTTGGGCCGATTCATCGAGCCCTTCGGCCTCGGCGGTGGGCTGCTCCTCCGTGTTCGCCATGATCGGATCGAACGGAGAAGCTGTAGACTTGGCCGGTTGTCTGGCTTCCGCCAATTCTTTTCCGAGACCGTCTGTCTTGTCGTTGGCGGAAGGCTTTGAACTCTGCTCGAGATCGGATTCGAGCGCCTGCTGCTGCTCGGCGTGCGACTCGCCGCTGAGCAACGCGGGAGTCAGTGCGGATCCCAGCGCTAGTGTCGGTGCAACGCTGTACCGCAGTCCGGTTAGGGCGACCACGGCGAGCAGTAGGCTGGCGGCAAGCCAAACCATAGGCGTCGCCTTCAAGGGCAGGACATCGGCCGCTTCGTGGTTCGTGACGGCGCTTACCGCCAACTGCCGTTGCGCGCGTACGACCTCCGACTCTTGGCCGGGATCGCCGGCAAAGTGAACCGCTGTCGAGAGTTGATCGTTGGACTTCCACGCGCCGTCAAGAATCTGGGCAATCTCGTAGCTGGACTGTTGCGACCTGCGCCAGGAAACGGCCGCAGCGACGGCGCCGCCGATAACGCCGAGCCCGACTAGGGGAACGGGAAACCAGGATGAGCCAGCGAGCAGGAGCGCCGTCAGGCCGCCTAAGGCGATAGCCAGTCCCAGCGCGGCCGCGCGTAATGCACGCTGCAACTGCGCGGACTTGCGGCCTGCGGCAACCGCTCGGTCCACCGCGTCTGGCGGATAGTTGGATGACCCCATGACTGTGCCCGAAAGCTCTTCAATTATAGGCGGCTGCCGGTCGGGTATCGTTTCCTTGTCATGGTCGCGCAATCTTCGTGGTTTCGCGCCGGAGCCAGCCATCGCGCACCACCTGCTGCATCGGCGAGGTGTGAGCCAGCGCAACCACGCGGTGAACTGTTTCTTGCCTTTCAGTCGTGCGTAATCGTATCGTTCGCTTGGAGCCCTCGCGCTCAACCATGATGACCTGCAAATCTTTCTCGCTGGCGAGTTGCGCAGATATGGCCTCGGCGCTGCCGATGACTCTTTGGCCGTCGACCTCGACGATGCGGTCACCGACGCGAACTCCCGCCTTTTCCGCCGGGCCTCCGGGTGTCACCACGGCGACCAGGATGCCTCGGCCCGGAGGGCTGGCTAGGCTCATGCCCGTGTCGCGCCAGCTTCGGCTGATCCTCTCCAGATGCAGTCCGGCGTGTTTGAGATAGCGGTCCCAGTCGATAGGCGCCGCCGTGCGCACGAGTTCGTCGAAAACCGCGGTCATATCGCTCCCCGCGACGTCGGAGGCGATGTCGATCAAGGCGGCGGTATCCGCGAACGTCTTTCCCTTCTGGGCATAGTCGCGGTCGAGGCAGCGCAGGACATCGTCGAGGCTGCGGCGATTTTCTGTACGGCCGCGTATCTCCAGGTCCAACAAATAGCCGATCAACTCGCCCTTGAGATAGTACGAGACGCTGCGATCGGGGCGATGGTAAGAGGGATCGCCCTCCAACCAGGCGTCGATGCTCGACTCCTCCACTGATTGGGTCAGGCGGGCGGGCCGCGACTCATACTGGTTGATGCGCTCCTCCAAGTGTGTGAGCATTTCGCGCTCCGAGGTTAGTCCCGCCGCTGCCAGGAGGTAGCGCGCATAGGTGGAGGAGACCCCTTCGGCGAACCAGAGCGAGGGGCTCGGGACCGGGCGGCTGAAGTCGACCGGCTCCATCGAGGCGGCGCGGATACGCTTCACATTCCAGCGATGAAAGAACTCATGCGCCGTCAGCTCGGCCATGCCGCAGGTAGGGCAGTCCGCCGGGCCAAATATCAGCGTTCCATTGCGGTACTCCATGCCGCCGCCGGGAGCGTGCGCAAAAACGTAGGCGAACGTGTATCCCTCGAACGAATCCGCGCCCATCAGTTCGACCGCCGCCTTGACGACTCTACGGGCCGTGCTGCGCAAGGCGCCTATGCGCTGGCCCGCGACAGGTCCATAGACGGCAACCCGAATCGGCTTGCCTGCGACGTAGAAAGAGTCCTCTTTGAAGTCGGCCAGCAGAACCGGCGTGTCGACCAATCGATCGTAAGACGGGGCATGGTAGTAGCCGCCCCGCCGCGGCAAGGCGAGAGCTTCGCGAAACGTCTTCGGTACGTTCTCAAATGTCAGGTAGGCCGGTTGGTTCCGCTGCGCCTCGGCATAAAGCAAGACTTGCGGCAGGTTCAGGGTGACTCGATCCGCGTCCGCTTGCGATCCGAACGGTCCGTCTCGGTCCGCGCGGACTTCATAGGTCAATCGCACCTTCCCAAGCGGGCCCGCGTCGATCCGCCAGCGCGAGGGCCCGGTCTTGCGTGCCTGCAATTGTTTACCGTCTCCTGTTTCAGCCCGGACCGGACCGATGTATTGGGAGAAGTTGCGGATTTGGTAGGTGGCGCTCCACACCGGCAACTGGAACTCGCAGGGCCACGAAGAGCACGTAGTGTCGAGCCGGACCTCAAGAATGCCCCCTTGGCTTGCGGCCAGGTCCATCGCATAGCGGCTCTCGGCGGTTACCGCCCAGGGCGAGCCCAACAGAAACACGAGGCAAGCCGCGCGAATCGCGAAGCTTGCCGTCGAGTTTCTTCTGCTAGCCACGTTGGATTCGAAGGACCTATTGCGGGAAAGCTGCGGCGTCGATTCCTGGAATCAGCCTAAGCGCGTTCTTGTAGTAGACCTTTTTCAACACGTCGTCGGGTAGGTCCAGCCCGTACAGTTGCCAGTGCGCGTGATACCGGCGGTAGTAGTCGAAGTACTCGTCCTTGGTTTCAAAGACCCGCCAATAGTAAGGATATTCGCTTGGCGTGTAGGTGTCTTTGCCGAACAGGATGCGGTCGGCGTACCGGATCATGAAGGCGCGGCCCGACACCGGCACTCTGCCCAATTCATACAGTACGGCGGCGATATCCACATAGAGGTTCGGGTTCTCATCAAACAGCCGGCCCAAGCGCTTCAGGTCGTTGCCGTGCCAACCCATGTGGGCGTAGATGAAGTTCACTTTCGGATGCCGCTTCATTAGGCGGTCCCGCTCGCCGATCAGCGTTTCGAAGCTGGGCTCCGGCGGCCGTTTTCTGCCTGGACGCAATTTGAGTTCCAGCCAGCGTTCGTTGAACTGGTCATGGGGCTTGAAAAACTCCGCGGGTTCGGCGACGTGAATCAGCACGGGAATGCCCTCACGAGCGCACACCTCAAATACGGGATCGAGCTTGCGGTCGTCCACATGAACCCGCGCGCCGCTTTTGTATTTCACTTCCATACCGAAGTTCTTAAAAAACTTCAGCCCCTGTGCGCCGTTTCTAACGTCTTGGGCTAGACCTTCCGCGGCTTTAGGGCCCCAGTCGGTCTCGTCAATTCCGCTGAAATCCAAATTCGCGAACACGGCAAAGCGTTTCGGATAAGCGCCTTTGCGGAACGTCTGCACCGCTTGGCTAAGCTGCGCGCCAGTTCCACCGCTGAGGTTCACTAACACTTGCAGGTTCAGC
>CAZYOX010000013.1:23164-26060 GCA_964649285.1 uncultured Bryobacterales bacterium
AATTGACGCGATGATGGCTGTGGACATCGATCACCGGGTACTTCGCCCTCGGCACGAGGTGCTCTTCGGTCACCAGCGTCGAACGCGGCGTCCATTGTTCGACGGTCAACTCTTGGGCGAGGGCGATGACGGCGAGCGAGGCCGGGAGGAGGAAAATCTTCCAGCGCATTGCTCGTCAGACTAGCACGAGAGGGCCTGCTAGCATGGTCGGCGTGCAGGACATCGTAGTGAAGCAGACGGCCCCTGATACCTATGAAGTTTTGGTCGGAGGCCGCACCCCAACCACCCATCGCGTGACGGCGCCGGAGCAGTATGTTCGTTCACTGACCGGCGGCCGCGCGGCAGGCGGCGAGCTAGTGAGGAAATCGTTTGAATTCCTGCTGGAGCGGGAACCGAACACGAGCATACTGCGGACGTTCGAGCTGAGCGTCATCCAGCGTTACTTCCCCGAGTACGAACGAATCATCTCCGCGGCGTTTGCCGGCTGACGCCGCCTTCAAGTGGCGCCGCGGTTTGGCCGATATGGGAATTGGGGGCTCGCCCCTCCCTTGCCCATGGATCCCGCAACCGTCGCCGGAATCGCGCTCTGCGCCATCTTGATTCTGGCGTCGATCTGGATTGGCGGGTCGTGGGTCATTTTCATCGACCTTCCTTCCTTCCTCATCGTGGTTGGCGGCACGATTGGCGTCACCTTGATTCGCAACCCTTTGGCCGAGGTCATCGGAATGGTCCAGGTCGTGGCCAAAGCTTTCACGATCAAGCCCACCGACCCTCATGAACTAATACTGCGGATCGTGGAGTTCTCGCGAAAGGCGCGTAAGGAAGGCATGTTGGCCTTGGAAAACGTCCGCTGCGGCTATGACTATCTCCAAAAGGGCGTCACCCTGGCGGTTGATGGCCTAGACCAGGAAGAAATCAAGACCATTCTCACCAACGACCTGCAAGGCATGGTCAATCGCCACAAGCGAGGTAGAGAGATCTTGGAAGGCATGGGTCAAGCGGCTCCAGCGTTCGGCATGATCGGTACTCTCATTGGCCTTGTCCAGATGCTCTCGGACATGGACGATCCGTCCTCGATCGGTCCTGGGATGGCTGTTGCCCTGTTGACGACGCTCTATGGGGCGCTTATCGCTAACGTAGTCTGCCTTCCGTTGGCCGATAAGCTGAAAATGAGGTCCCGCGAGGAAGTCATGGCGATGAGCATTTGCTTCGAGGGCGTGCTCTGCCTTGTTCAAGGCGACAACCCCAACGCAATCGACCAGAAGCTGAAAGCCTTTCTAGCGCCGAAAGCACGGGAGGGTAAGCCCGCCGAAAAGGGGCCGTCGCCGGAACCTGAGGGCCAGACCGCCTAACTCAGAGGGATTAGTGCTCGAAGACGACGAAGAAGGTCCGCACGGCGCGCCAGGATGGATTGTCACGTTTGCTGACTTGCTGTCGTTGCTGCTGGGCTTCTTCGTGCTCTTGTTGTCCGCGTCCAGTACGCAAATAGCCAAATTCGAAGCCGTCTCGGGTTCGCTTAAGGATGCTCTCGGAATGCGCTCCGAGTTGGATCTCTCCGATCAAGCCGAACGCAATGCGTTGATCGCAGCTTTGGAGAGCCAAACTGCCGAGAAAAATCCGGCTTCTCCCGCGCAGCTTCTTCAAGAACTGCAGGAGATGCTCGCCGAGTTAGACGGTCGGAGCCGAGGCATCGCCACGATCACCAACGAAGGCATTGTGCTGAACATTAGCGGCGATCTGATGTTCGCCTCGGGCGAGACCGCATTGAGCCCGGAGGCCATGCAGGTGTTGGACCGAATTGGCGACTACGCTCTGCAGTCCGGGCGCCCGCTCGATGTTATCGGGCATACCGACAATGTTCCTATCGCCACGGCGCTATACCCGAGCAATTGGGAACTGTCCGCCGCGCGCGCCGGCAGCGCCGTGCGCTATCTGGCCGAACGGGGCGTTGACGCACGGCGAATGCGAGCCATCGGACGGGCTAGCACCCAACCAGTCGAATCGAATTCCACCGCCGAGGGGCGCGCTCTTAACCGGCGCGTCGAGTTCATATTCAACCTGCGGCAGGAGCCCGTCGAGGACTCACGCAGCAGTTCCGTCGCCGGCGAAGAGCCACGATGATGAAAGAGGTAAGGCGATCTTAAGGCCGAGGCTCGCTGTCGATGACCACCGGACCGTTGTCGAGTCCTTCGATGCGTATAACACCCTGACGGGGCGCGCGCTGGTGAGGAGCCGGCTGCATTTGCCAGGCGGGCGTCGCGTCGCTAGACGCCCGCTGGGCGCGCTTCTCGGCCATCTTCTTGAGCAGATGGCCCGGCACACGCAATGAGGCGCTCACCGTCTGCGCGGATTGATTGACCGTCAATCCTTGCAACAGCGTGGCCATGTCGGGATACTGCTGGGCGCTCATCGACATCATCATGAGCAGGCCTTGCAAGGTCTGGTGCAGAGTTTGGGATTCGGCCGCGCTCGGAGACCTCATCTCAAGGCCGACCTCAAGGTCAGAACCCAAGGTCATCCCCATGCCGAAGGCATCCAGGTTGGCGATCGCGTTCATGCCCATCATGTCGGCGCCGGAGCCGCCGGAGTTGGGAATGTCGAAAGGCCCTTTGGCGGCGATCCAGACATGATGCCGTCCGGCATTTGTGGTCCAACCTTGCACAAGCCCGGCAAGCGATGATCCTGCGCCCGCTATCTTGCGGTCCACGGCTCCGCGCACTTGATCGGGCGAGCCGAGGGCCACGTGACTTGCATCTAAGCGCACAAAGGCGCTGGGCTTCTCAGAGCTCTGCAGGCGCTGCAGCGTAAATCCGCCATAACTCTCGCTCGAACAACCGGCCGAACAGGCGAGGGTGACCCAATCGTCGCTGGAGAAATCGCCCTTGATGAGCATCAG
>CAZYOX010000014.1:0-25931 GCA_964649285.1 uncultured Bryobacterales bacterium
CGCGCAAGGGAATGACGTTTACGATTTCGACTACATGGTCCACGCTGTAGGGCTCGGCCTGCGCTACCGGACGCCGATCGGTCCTATCCGAGTCGATGTGGCCTACAGCATCAATCCGCCCCGGTACTTCACAGACCCCGGTGAAGGGCTAGAGCGCACGCAACAGCGCCTCTCCCACGTTCAATTCCACTTCTCATTGGGGCAAACGTTTTGATGATGCGCTGGTCAATCTTGGCGCTGGCGGTCGCGGCTTGGGCCAATACGCTCACGGCAGAGTTGATCGACCGCAGTGTCGCCATCGTCGATGACGATAGCATCACCGAGAGCGAGGTCATTGCCCAACTGCGCCTCGAAGCCCTAGCGAACGCAGCGGAAGTTGTCGACTCCGCTGAGCAGCGAAAGCGAGTGCTGGATCGGCTAATCGATCAGCGGCTTATCGCTAACGACATTGAGTTGACGGGATTGCCTCCCATTTCATCCGAGGAACGTGCCGATCTGCTCGCACAGCTGCAAACGCAGTCGTTTGGCGATCTGTCTTTTGAGGCTGCCCTGCAAGAGTATGGCGTCACGGAAGCGCAGGCCCTGGATTTCTTCGTCCGTCAGGTTGAGTTCAGCCGATACGTTGAGTTCCGTTTCCGTACTGGTCAAACGGTGAGCGACGAAGAATTGCAGCAGGCCTACACTGCCAAGTACGGCAGAACGCCCAACAGCGAGGCTCCGTCCCTCGGTTTGGCGGCGCCGCAGCTTCGAAACGAAGTCTTGAACGCACGAGTCGAACGATTGTTGGAGCAACACGTCCGGCAGTTGCGAGCGGACCTTCGGGTTGTTCGTCTGGAACGGATCGACCGCTCGGCGATGACGCAGTCAGGAGGAACTCCGTGACAGCTGACGCCCCCAAGCGATTCCCCTGGAAGCCCGCCGGCGCAGCCTTCCTCATACTCACCCTGCTCGCTTGGGCCGGCGTCTACGCGCTCTTGCGCAGCGACTGGCTCATCGAGCAACTTCGTTTGCGAGTCATTGCTGAAGTGGAGCGAGCAACCGGGGGCGTGGCGGAGCTGGAGGGCCTGCACTTCGATCCGAGCGCTTGGACGTTGGAGTTGATCAATCTGCGTGTCCGCGACCCGCGGCAAACCAAGCCTTTTGTTACCGTGCCGATCGCCTCTCTGGGCATCAGCATCGAGTCATTCTTGTCTCCTGCCGTCCGTCTCAATGCGTTGAGGCTGGATCGACCGTTTATTCAATTGAACATCGCCGAAGACGGCTCCACGAACTGGCCAGAACGCGTTGTGACCGCGCCAAGTATGGAGCTGACCGATGTCGGCTTGGGTCGTCTTGAGGTTTCCCAAGGGCGAATCGACTTCAACGGACAGCCTTACGACGTGAATCTCTCGGCCGAGGACGTCGCTCTGAGCGCCGTCTTGAATCAACAGAGCTGCTACGCGATCAATGGCCAGGCTCAGAGTCTGCAAGGGGCTGCGGCCGGCGTGGATCTGACAGGCGCTGTTTCCGGCGACTTCGTACTCTGCGCGAACAACCTCCAGATTACCGGCGCCGAACTAGCGACCGCCTCGATGGGAACGTGGCGGGCGAGCGGCAGCGCTGGTCCTCTTGCCGATCCAGCGCTCGACTTCGAGGTCACGTTCGAGGCTCCGCTCGCCGGACTCGTCCCTGCCTTGCCTGATCCCTGGCAAATCGCAGGCTCGGCATCGGGCTCCGGTAAGCTCACCCGAAGGCCCGGCGAACCGATCGCCTATGCGGGAGAACTGCATGCCGCGAATCTGGATGTCCAAGGTCCCGCTGGCTCGATAAACGACAACCATCTCGATGCCGCCTTCCAGGGCGGCCTCGACGCTCTCACGGTGTCGAATCTCAGACTGCAATTGTCCGAAGCGGGCGAGATCACCGGTCAAGGGAGCCTTAAGGGCCTCCGAGACCAGCCCGTTGTCACCGCTGACGGAAGTCTCGACGGCGTCGGCGTCGGTCAGCTCTTGCGTACGATCACGCCGCGGTTCGTATGGGCCACTAAGGCGACTGGCTCTTTCGAGTTGACTGCTTCCGAGCGGGACGGTGCGCACATAGCGGCAACCGCCGTGTTCTCTGACCCGGGCGACGCCCAGCGCCCCGGAATGGCCGGCAGCACGGATCTCAACTATTCGTCCTTGACCCGCGTCCTGCAGTTGCGGCGCTTCGCATGGTCGGCTGAGGGCGTCGAGCTCTCCGCATCAGGAACGCTGAGCGAGCACGGCGCGAGCGATTTCTCCGTGGATGCTCAAGCAGCATCGCGGGCGGATGTCGAGAGGCTTCTGGCCATAGCGGGTTACTCGGTTGATCCGCTGCCATTCACCCTCGATGGTCCCGTGCGGGTGATTGCGGACGTCTCAAGTCCGGCGGGCCTGTCGCAACCGAGCGAGTCCCATTTGACGGGCGAAGTTTCGACGGCTGCCGTGGAAGTCCAAGGCTACCGGTGGGACTCACTCACCGCTCAAGTGCAATTCGACGACGGCAGACTAACCGTCACAGATGGCCGGCTCGTCGATGGCGCCGGTTCGGTGGACGTTTCCGGCACAGCCGATGTCTCCGGAGACCCCCTTACCTCCTGGCCCTTGCACCTCGAATTCAATGCGGCCGGCTTGGCAATCCCGAAGCTGCTCTCCGCCGCCCGGCAAACGTCCAACGTCCGAGGTCAACTGGCTGCCGCCGGGCGTCTCGATGGTACGCTGCAAGACCCGACTGCGCGCGCGGACTTCCGCGTGACCCAAGGCTCCGTCTCGGGACATCCGTTCGACTCCTTGAGCGGCTCTGCGATCTACGATGCCAATCGCGTCCGGGTCTCCGGGATCGAACTGCGGCATGGCCCCGCCTTGGTCGTCGGCTCCGGGTCATTTGCGCCGACGGAGCGCTCTTTCGAGTTACGACTTGCGGGCGTCGAGTTAAGGATCGAAGACTTTCCCGCCCTTCGTGAGCGAGCCGCTCCGCCCCGCGGCGCCGCCTCGTTTGACGTCACCGCCTCTGGCGTCCTCGCCGGCGCCGAGGATTCGGTCAACTTCGACTCCCTGCGGGTGGACGGCAATTGGCGTCTAAAGGGTTTGGAGGTCGGCACCGTTGCGCTTGGAGATTGGACCGGGGAAGCCGCCAGTCGAAACGATCAAATCGAACTCACGCTCAACGGGGCGCCGCTGAGTGGATCCGTCACCGGCACGGCATCCGTTGCCGCCACGGACCTCAACTTCACTGCCGACATCGGTTTCACGAACCTGGCGATTGAAGGTTTGCTGTCCAGCGCCGACGACCCCAACGGCCCCACGGGCATCGCCACGGGACAGGCCAAGTTCCAAGGATCATTGCGTTCCTTGTCAGAGATCCAGGGAGAAGGCCTCTTCAGCGAATTGCGGATGGAGATTGCCGACATTCCCGGAGCCGCCGAAGGTTACGCCCTGTTCAACCCGTTCCCCATGAGATGGACGTTCTCGGAGCGCGCGCTGCGCCTGGACCACATGCGCCTGCAAGGCGAGGGCACGAACCTCGAACTGACCGGCAGCGTCAGCGTCGCGCCCGGCGTTCCTTCAGACCTCCGCATTGACGGCAACTTCAATCTCGCCGCTCTGCGGCAATTTCAGCCGAGCCTCGTCTCGTCAGGCCGGTCGAGAATCGGCGTCCGTTTAACCGGCGCTCTCCGCGATCCCGAGATACAAGGCGAGTGGGTCATACAGGACGGCGAGCTGCAACCCGAAGACGGCCCCATAGGCCTGAGCGGCGTCAACGGCAGAGTGATGTTCGTTGGCCGCGAGTTTCGCGTTGACGAAATGCGAGCGCTCTCAGGCGGAGGCGTCCTCACGCTCTCGGGCGGCGGGCGAATCGTTACCGATGATTACGAATTCCGGCTCGATGGCCGCGCGCAGAACGTTCGCGTTCGTTATCCAACCGGCATCACCAGCGTGGTCGACGGCGACTTCGTCTTCTCGGGCGGCGGCTCCCAGCGGCTACTGAGCGGCGAGGTTGTCATCCTTCGTTTAACCACAGCCAGGACGACTACCCTCGGCACGCTCCTGTCGACGTTGCGCACCGGCTCCCCCACGGCCGCTGAGTCCGCTCCTTCCGACACAGTCCAACTGAACGTCCAAATCACCTCGGCGCCAGGCGTTGAGATCAATACGTCGCTCATCCGCAATGTCGCTGCCGATATCGATCTCCGCCTCGTGGGCACGTTGGGCAATCCCTCGTTGTTGGGACAGATCGACGTATCACAAGGGCAGATGAGCTTCCACGGCTCGCGCTACCAGGTCAATCGCGGAGAGATCGAGTTCCGCAATCCGATCCGTATCGAACCGCTGCTTGATTTTGAGCTCGAAACTCGCATGCGCGGCGTCGATATAGCCCTGATTCTTGCCGGCCCGGCCCGGCGGCTCAATGTCAGCTACCGTTCCGATCCGCCGCTGTCGTTCTCCGACCTCGTTAATCTTGTGGCCGTAGGTCGGGATCCGACCACGGATCCGCTCTCCGCATCCAGACAGCGCATTGAGCAACAGCCGCTTTTCCAGACCGGCGCCAACAACGTCTTGGCCGAGGCGGTACAGAGTCCTGTCTCGCCCGGTTTGCAGCGTTTCTTTGGCGTGAGCCGGCTGAAGGTTGACCCGGCCGTAGGCGGCGCCGAAGCCAACCCGGCTGCTCGTATCTCCACCGAGCAGCAGCTAACCGACGACATCACGCTGATCTATACCTACGACCTTTCGTCGTCGCAACAGCAAACCGCTCGCCTCGAGTGGACGCCCAGCCGGCGCTGGACTCTTGTCGTAACTCGGGACGAGAATGGCCTGATCGGTTCCGACGCGATTTACAAAACTCGGAGACCTTAGCGGTCTTTTCCCTGCTTTACAGGCGAAACGCTTAGCGCCGGCGGCAGGCTCTCTAGCACCATAGTGGTAGTTCGAGGCGCGGTCCGGCGTACCCCGCAGGTTGAATTGTCGATCTCCCAAAAGGCGGCCGATAATTACTACCAGGATCAGGGCGCCGTCCGCCTCGCTCGGGAGAATCTAGTTGTCCGCAAGGGAATTCGTTGACTACTACGACTTTCTGATGGTCAGCCGGCACGCCGACAAGGCCATGCTGGAGTGGGCTGTCCGCCTGATGCTGACGCGCTACGGGCCTAAGAGTCCAGAGACCGCCGACCCGGAGAAATACGAGACGACTAAGGCCGCCTATCGTGCACTAGTTGATCCGGACAAGCGAAGGGAATACGACCAGCTTTGGCAAAAACGCAAGGGTCGCCAAGATCCTCCGGAGCCCAAGAAGACGGAGCGCCGAGCCGGGTTAGGCCGCGGAGCGCAAACGCCGAGTGAAAATATCGTCGTCCAACTCGAAGCAACCGAAGAGGACGTTCGCCTTCAGATCAGGCTTCGCCAGGCAGTGCTTGCCGCGCTCTATGACGTCTTGATCACCAACCCGCGCAACATCGAGTTGGGCCGCGCCGACGTCGCCAAGGCGATTCAGTGCCGTATTGACGATTTGGAGTTCCCGATCTGGTTTCTCCGCGAGTGCGGCTACATCAAGACATCCAACGCTGGCGACTACTCGATTACCGCTGAGGGCGTCCGCTGGGTCGAGGGAGGCGGCGTACCGCACCTGGCGCCCAAATCAACCTCAAAAATCGTGGAAGAGCTGCCGGCGAACGCCCGCCGCGCTGGTTAGCCCGCGTCCTTGTGCAGAAAGCGAAAATCGCAGCCCTCGTGAGCCTGCGTCACGCTATCCAGAAATAGCTTGCCGTAACCGCGCTTGTAATGCGGCGTGTGCGGTTTTCGCGCGGCGAGCCTCCGTTGTATCTCTTCCTCGTCAACGAGAAGCGTGAGGCGCCGCTCGGCGACATGCAACTCGATCTCATCGCCCGTCTGTACGGCCGCCAGGGGTCCGCCGATCGCCGACTCCGGCGATACATGCAGCACGTCCGCGCCGAAACTTGTGCCGCTCATCCGGGCATCCGAGATCCGCACCATATCCTTCACGCCGGCTTTGAGCAGCTTGGCGGGAATCGGAATGTGGCCCCACTCCGGGAACCCCGGAGCTCCAATCGGACCGCCGTTCTTCATCACGAGTACGGAGTCCTCGTCGACTTCTAAGTCCGGATCGTCGATCCGCGCCAACATTTCCTTCCGCGTCTCGAACACCACGGCTTTCCCACGGTGCTTCCACAATTCGGGAGCGGCCGCAGACTGCTTGAATACCGCGCCCTGCGGGCAAAGATTGCCGTAGAGAATGACCGTGCCGCCTTCCTTTTGCATGGGACGGTGCAAGGGCCGCACGACGTCGCCGTCCGGCTCAGGCGCTGTTCTGAGGTTCTCCACCAACGTTCTGCCGTTCACCGTCATGGCGTCGCCATGCAGCAGCGGCAATAACGCCTTCATCACCGTCGGCAGTCCGCCCGCGTAGAAGAAATCCTCCATCACGTGCTCGCCGGAGGGCTTCACATTCGCAATCAGCGGCGTTTCGCGCGAGATCCGGTCGAAATCAGCCAACGTCAAATCGACGCCGAGTCGTCGGGCGATAGCCAACAGATGCGGCACCGCATTCGTCGAACCGCCGATCGCCATATCCGCCCGAATCGCGTTCTCGAGCGCCTGCCTCGTCATAATTGCTGAGGGCTTTAGTCCTTCCCAGGCCATTTCGACAATGCGCCGGCCGCTCTCTTCCGCCAACACCGCCCGCCTCGCATCCACTGCTGGGATTGCGGCGCCGCCGGGCAGCGTCATGCCCATCGCTTCCGCCATCGACGCCATCGTCGATGCGGTGCCCATCACGGTGCAATGTCCATGGCTGCGCGAAAGACAGCCTTCAATTTCAGCCAATTGCTCGTCGCCGATGCGTCCCGCCCGGTACTCGTCAAACAGCCGTCTCCCGTCCGTTCCCGACCCCAACGTCTGCTTGCCCCAGCGGCCCGCCAGCATCGGCCCGCCTGTCACCATGATCGCGGGGACATCCGCCGATGCTGCGCCCATCAATTGCGCCGGGGTTGTCTTGTCGCAGCCCGCCAACAGCACGACGCCGTCAATCGGGTTTGCCGTGATCGACTCCTCGACGTCCATCGCCATCAGATTGCGGAACAACATCGTCGTCGGCTTCATGAACATCTCGCCGAGCGAGATCGTCGGAAACTCCAACGGCACGCCGCCGGCCGCCCACACCCCGCGCTTGACCGCTTCGGCCAGGCTCCTCAGGTGGACATTGCAGTTATTTAGTTCAGACCAAGAATTACAAATGCCGATGATCGGCTTGTCTTCGAAGATGTTGTGACCGAATCCCTCGGCTCTCAACCAAGCGCGTCGGGCGAAGTTATAGTACTCCGTGCCGTTGAACCACGAGTGCGAACGTAAGCCCTTCGGGTCGCGCATAAGAGGCTAAGATAGCAGAGCCCAGAGGCCCCCTCAGCACACTGTAATCCTTAGTACTCAGGCCGCCCCCGTAGGCTTTTCCTAGGTCCTTTGGCGCGCCATTCGTCCATAGGATTCGCTAGCTCCGTTAGATCCATACGCGAGTGAATCTCCCAGTTGAGGGCCCCGCATCGCTTTGGAATACTCAACCTTGTCATAGGGCTCGACGAAAGTCGTGATCATCCGTTCCCCCGGACGAATGCAGCTTCAAGGAGTTCGAGATGTCTACATCAGTCGCTAGGAGCAGCGGACGAAAGACACCACTCAGATTCAGGGACGAGAATGGACAAACCATGATCATGCTCACCGTCGCTTTCGCGACGATGTTGGCGCTCATGGGTCTCGTCTTCGACGGCGGCCGCCTTTATTACGAGAAACGACGTCTACAAGCCGCTGCTGATGCGGGCGCTTTCGCTGCTGTGCAGGAGCTTCGTCGGGGACACCGTGAGGCCGAAACACAAGTGAAGCCGGCGGCGCGCCGAGACATCGAACTCAACGGCTATACGAGCGCCAACGCGACGATTACGATTGACTACCCGTCAACCGATGCCACTTATGGCGGCGGCAACTATGCGGTCGTCACGCTAGAGCGTCCGGTGGCGACGACGTTCATGCGCATATTCAGCCAGACGGCGTCGACGGTTCGCGCCCGGGCAGTCGCGGGACTTGAGTTGGGCGGCGACCCCTGCATCGTTGCTTTGCGCCAAGGCAATAGCAACGATACCTTACGCGTCACGGGCAACGGCGGCATCACTGCTCAGTGCGGCCTCTACGTGAACTCTAACGGCAGCGGCGCGCTAGACGCCCCGATGAATGGCGGCGGCGTCAACGCGTCGTGGGCCGGTGTCGTCGGCGGCAACGAACCGGGCAACTACAACATTCCCGGCGGCATCAAGAGCGACACAACCGGCTACGACATGCCCCCGATCCCCGATCCGCTTGCCGCCATCAGCGAGCCCAACGTCGCCGGCTTGCCCACTCGAAATCGCAGAGGCTACTGCGACGCTGCCGGAACGATCCCGCGAGGTAACGGGTCCGGCGCCTGCCTGCCAGCCTACTTTATCCCAGGTAAGTATTCGCAGGACGTTCAGCTAACCAGTTCCGGCACCGCCTATTTTGCACCGGGTCTCTACGACTTCGAAGCCGGGTTCTACGTCCAGGGGAGCTGGAACGTCTACAGCACCGGCGGCGTTACGTTCTATATGAATGGCGGCGGCTCCCCGAGCAAGGGCATACAGATCACGACTACCGGCATGGTGCAACTTACGGCGCCCAACGAGACGGAAGCCGCTCGCGACGGCAGCGTGCAGGGTATTCTGCTCTTCGGCGCGCGCAGCAATGCCTGGAATAATGCAACGAACAAAGTCGGCCGGGCGCAAAACGGCTCTTACTTTAGCGGAGCCATCTACTTCCCCAGCGAACACATCGATTGGGCCGGCAACTCCGACGCCTACGTCGACGCCGAACAATTTTCCATGGTCATCGCCGATACGATCGATCTCTCCGGCAGCGGCGGCTTGAATATTTTCCGCAAACCAACCAGCTTGAGCAACGCGCCCACAATCTATCGCGTTGCGCTCGTCCGCTAGGCGGGCAGCAGGAGATCATTTCATGCGAATCATTAATACGCTTCAAGATCGACGCCGCGGCAACGCTATTTTGGAAATGGCGATTGCCGTTCCCGTCCTGCTGGCCATGGTGTTCGGAGCCATCGACTTCGGGCGGGTTCACCTTGAGGCGATGGTGGTCAAGAACGCCTCGACCACCGGCAGCTTCTACGGCGCGCAGTCCGTTCAATACTCCACCGATTCCGCCGGCATCCAGGCCGCTGCGACAAGCGAAGCGGGAGGCGCCGATGGCTACTCGGTAACCAACGACATTGTCTGCCAGTGTCTCAATGCTAACGGCGACTACGATTCCGGCGTAACGGAGGCGAGCTGCGGCGATGCGGACTGCGGTCTCTACGGCGTTCCGCGCGTGTATGTCCGGACCCGCAGCCAGAAGACGTTTTCCACTTTGGGTTGGTATCCCGGCGTCCCGCAAAACACCACGATGGATGTCACCGGCTGGGTGCGAGTTCAGTAGGAGAGGCGGCAGCCATCATGAGCGACAACAATTCCTTATCCGCTAAGACGATGCCGCGCGGCGATCGACGCCGCGGACAGTCGATGGTGGAGTTCAGCCTGGTTTTCGTCGTCTTCCTAATGTTGATGGTGGGTCTCTTCGAACTCGGTCGAGTCGTTTGGATTTACACCACCGTCGCTCACGCGGCGCGGCAGGGTGCACGCTACGCCATGGTTCACGGCAATGCAGGAAGCCCTGACAATGCGGCGCTGATCGCCAGCGTCAAAGCGCAGGCTGTAGGCCTCAGCAACAACGTGATTCAGGTCACGCCGACCTGGGAAGGCGGCGGCCTCGTGGGAACTTTCGTCAGTGTTCGAGTCTCTTATCCTTTCGTACCCGCTGTAGGCGGCTTCTTGGTGGGCGGTGGACAAGGCTTTAACATCGCCAGCACATCGCGAATGGTCGTCTACAACTAAACCGAACCTCCTTCACCGTTTCATTGGGTTGGGGCCTTCGCTGACGCGGGGCCCCTTTTTTGTCTTGGCGGTGGGCTCGCAACCTCGTGTTGTATGCTGTGAAATCGCCGTCAAGTCGGCCAAGTGAAGCTCCATGTTGATTCAAAAGGTCTACCCTCCCTCCTCCGAGTTTGCGGCCAAAGCCCGTATTAGCGGCATGGACGCCTATCAACGGATGTTCGACGAGGCCAAGGCCGACCCGGAAGCCTTTTGGGCCCGTGTTGCCGATGAGAACATTCATTGGTTCAAGACCTGGAACAAGACCCTCGATTCCAGCGAAGCCCCCTTCTACAAATGGTTCGTGGGCGGCAAGACCAACATGGCCTACAACTGCCTGGATCGCCACGTCGCGTCAGGCCGGAAGGACAAGCCCGCCATCGTCTGGGAAGGCGAACCCGGCGAGCAGCGCACGCTGAGCTACGAACAACTCGCCAGCGACGTAAAGCGCTTCGCTAACGCGATCAAGAAGCTTGGTTACAAGACCGGCGACCGTGTCATCATCTATATGGGGATGGTCCCCGAACTGCCCATCGCCATGTTGGCTTGCGCCCGGCTTGGCCTCCCGCACTCCGTTGTTTTCGGCGGCTTCTCCGCCGAGGCGCTCAAGACGCGAATCCTCGACCTCGACGCCACGCTGGTCATCACCGCCGACGGAGGATATCGGCGCGGCAAGGTCGTCCCCTTGAAGCAGGCCGTCGATGATGCTCTGGCCGATTGCCCCGGCGTCTCCAACGTCATCGTCTACGAACGCACCAAACACGGCGCCACGATGCAAGCCGGACGCGATCACTCCTGGGTGTCGCTCATCGAAGGGCTCGACGACGACTGCCCCGCCGTGGAGCTCGACGCCGAGCATCCGCTCTACGTGCTCTACACCTCCGGCACTACCGGCAAGCCTAAGGGCATCGTTCACAGCACTGGCGGCTACCAAGTGCAAGTCTCAGCCGCCATGCAATGGGTCTTCGATCTTCGGGAAGAGGATATCTATTGGTGCGCCGCTGACGTCGGTTGGGTCACGGGACACAGCTATATCGTCTACGGACCCCTGCTGGCCGGCACGACAACCGTGATGTATGAGGGCGCTCCCGACTTCCCGCAGTGCGATCGCTTCTGGGCAATCATCGAGAAGTACAAGATCAACATCCTCTACACTTCGCCGACCGCCATCCGCGCTTTCATTCGCTGGGGCGACGAATATCCCGGCAAGCACGATCTCTCCTCGTTGCGTCTTTTGGGTTCCGTCGGCGAGCCCATCAATCCCTCGGCCTGGGAGTGGTATCACCGCGTCATCGGCGCCGGCCGCTGCCCAATCGTCGACACCTGGTGGCAGACCGAAACCGGCTCGATTATGATCTCCGCGCTGCCCGGCGCCACTCCGGCCAAGCCCGGTTCTGCGACGTTCCCGTTGCCTGGCATCCAAGCCGACGTCGTCGACATGAAAGGCAATTCGGTGCCTAATGGCAGTGAAGGCTATCTCGTCGTCCGCCAACCTTGGCCCGCGATGTTCCGCACTCTTTATGGCGATCCGGATCGTTTCGTGAAGACCTACTGGAGCCAGATCCCCGGCTGCTACTTCGTCGGCGACGCCGCGCGCCGCGATCAAGACGGCTACATCTGGGTCCTCGGACGCGTTGACGACGTGATGAACGTCTCGGGCCACCGCCTCTCCACGGCCGAGCTGGAGTCTTCGCTAGTGCACCATCCCGCCGTGGCCGAAGCTGCCGTCATCGGCAAGCCCGACGAACAGACCGGCCAAGCCGTGGTTGCCTTCGTCACCCTCAAGCAAGGCAACGACCCGACAGAGGAACTCAACACCGAACTACGCGATTGGGTCGCCCAAGAAATAGGCAAGTTCGCCCGCCCGCAACAGATCCGCTTCAGCGACGGCCTGCCCAAAACGCGCTCCGGCAAGATCATGCGTCGTTTGCTCCGCGAGATCGTCACCACCGATAAGGTCTCCGGCGACATCACCACGCTCGAAGACCTCTCGGTCATCAACCGCCTCGCCGCCGCCCAAGACGACGAAGACTAAGCCTGCGCGCTACTTTGATGAACGATGATGTTTCGTCTGTTTATCATTTGCTCACTAGGTATCACCGGAGGGTTCTGCCATGCTTCCACGGTAGAAATGGCGGACTTCAGCGGTGTTCTCGAAAAGGTTCGCCTGGACCCCTCCCGTGGCGGCGCCGTGCTAACGCTCTTGCAGGCGCTGGCCGAAGGCCGAAGCGAAGCTGCGGCTACACTTGGGCTTTCGTTTGGGTTGGGCGAAACTGACATTCGCAGCATCGCATATACGTCGCCAGGAGGTAGAGCGGAGGCGTTCCGCGCCATTGGGAAACTCGGCACTCCGGAAGCGCTGGCCTACCTTGAAGGGCTGTCCGCAGCGGATTTCGCTCTAGGGGAAACGACGGACCTGTGGTCCGCCGCCCGCATTGCAATTTACACCGCGCAACTGGATGCAATTCCCTCGTGGCCAGAGAAGGCGCGCTTCTTGGAGGATTTGGTTGTTTCAGAGCACCTCGATCCTTTCGTGCGCAGTAGAGTGATGACCTGGGCGTCGGAACAACTCTGCGACAATGGCGTCCTCACTTCCCTAGCAGTCGTTCAAGGCATGCTTTACGAGTGGGCCGGCAGCAGGGCTCAAGAGCAGGCACACTTCTGCGAACTTCGCATGCGTGCGATAGCCAGCAGCCCGGACCGGGTGACGGGGCTCGGCTCAGTCCTTCAGGTCACTGACAGGCTGCCCGATCACAAGCTCATTCGCTGGGCCATCCGATCGTTGTCGGCAATGGACGATCCTCGTGCGCTTGAAGCGCTAACGGGCTATGAGCGCGCTGTCCTCGAACTGCCGGCTACGTCACCGCTAAGGGCCCCGCTGATGGACTATGCGAACGAGATTCGCTTTCTGAATCGGGACCGGATCGGACCTCCTCCGGTGGACGATCCCTCTCGCGGCCACATCATCCAGTAAGCATTTTATTGCGAGCGGACACGCCTTTCGATTGGCATAGGTCTCGTGACCGTCCGTGGCGCCGTTCAGCCGTTCTTGGCGAAAAACTCCTTCACCAAGCGGCGAAGTACGGGCAGCGAACCGATCACAGCGATCAAGTTCGGCACAGCCATCAATCCGTTGAGCGTATCCGCGATATCCCAAATCAGGTGCAGCGCGCCCGTAGCGCCGAGATAGACGAATACGCACCACAGCACGCGGTAGGGGACGCTCGCCCCCGTCCCAAACAAGTAGGTAACAGCCGTATCGCCGTAATAGGCCCATCCCACGATGGTCGAATACGCGAATAGAATCAATCCGATGCTGACGACTAGGCCGCCCCACACGCCCGGCAGCCCGATCTGGAAGGCCCTCATCGAGAGCGTCGCGCCTGTGGAGCCCTCCGTCCAGGCGCCCGTCGTGAGAATCACCAATCCAGACAGAAGGCAAATCACCAGCGTGTCGACGAAGACCTCGAAAATTCCATAGCAGGCCTGCCGGACCGGATGATCGGTTACCGCGGACGCATGGACAATTGGGGCCGATCCCAATCCCGCTTCGTTGGAAAACAACCCGCGAGCAATTCCATATCGAACCGCCTGGCCGACCGCCGCGCCGGTAAAGCCGCCGACCGCCGCATGACCTTCAAACGCGGAGCTAAGCACCAAACTGACGACGCCTGGGATCTCTCCGGCGAATCGCAGCACGATAAAGAGAGCGCCGACGATATAAATCGCGCACATCCCCGGAACCAGGATCTCCGTCACTTCGGCGATCCTCTTGATGCCGCCAAGAATGACGGCAGCCGTGATAACCACCAGCACAATCCCCGTCGCCGCGGTGGGAATTCCAAAACTGGATCGGACAACATCGGCGACCGAGTTCGCCTGCACCATGTTGCCGATTCCCAATGCGGCCAGGCCGGTCAGCGCCGCGAACACGGCTCCCAACTTCGGCAGACCGAGGCCGCGAGACAGAATGTACATCGCGCCGCCGCGCATTACGCCGTTCCTGTCCTCCACCCGGTAATTCAGCGCAATCGCAACCTCGGCGAACTTCGTCGCCATCCCTAATACGCCCGACACCAGCAACCAGAACAGCGCCCCGGGGCCCCCTAGGCTGATCGCCGTGGCGACTCCGGCGATATTTCCGACGCCCACCGTCGACGCCAGCGCCGTCGCCAATGCTTGGAACGAAGTTACCGTCCCTTCGCCCGCCGGCTTCGGCCCCATGCCGAATACCGTCCGCATCGCGAAGGCAAGCTTGGTGAATTGCACGCCGCCGGTCGCGAACGTGAACAGCACCCCTGCTCCCACCAGCAGAACCATAATGGGCGCACCCCAGACGAGCCCATTCAGCCAGCTATGCCACGCAATGAAGGTTTCCATAGTTGAATTCCGCCTAGCTTAGCGAATTGGCCTCAAGCTCGACCTCATCGCCGAGCCAAGCGTCCACGGATTCAGCTGCCGATCCCTGTCGGACCGACACCTCCAAGAACCCCGCGCTGCCGGCGATCAAGAACGGCTCCTCGTCTTCAATCTCGTCGTACGTCTCGGCAAGTCTCCGAATCTCTGCCTCGCCCACGCGCAGCACGAAGCCGTCTTCGAGCGATGCCGCCAAGGCCGGCCGCAAGCTAGTCACCAAATTTCCAAAGCGGTCGACGTTCAGCACTCGTCCGCGCCAACGTCCCGACGTTCGTCGTTCGGGTTCTAACGACCGCAGCAGAACGTAGTCATTAACCAAGCTGCCCCACGACGCAGGGTCCTCGCCCAGCGCGATCCTGGCGCCCAAGGGAGCGAAGATGTCGCGCCCGTGGAAGGTCCGGCTCAGCGGCGCCCCAACCACTTGCTCAAACTGCACGGCGTGTACCGTCAACGGCGTATCCCAGGCGACGTGCGACAGCAGTCCGTTGTCCGGCGCCACAAAGTAGTAGCCGCTCGTTCTCGCCGTCAGGCATTGTCGTGCTGTCCCCACGCCGGGGTCAACCACCGCCACATGGACCGTGCCCCTGGGGAATGTCTTATAGGCCTGCGCTAAGAAAAAAGCGCCCTGTTCGATCTGATAAGGCTCCACCCCGTGGCTGACGTCCACGATCGTCGCCGCCGGATAGATCGCCAGAATTGCTGCCTTCATGGCGCCGACATAGTGGTCGGCCAATCCAAAATCCGTCGTCAACGTAACGATGCCGCTAGGCTTAAGACGCTCCACGATAGAATCAATACTGGCAGGGAGCTCGCTTGCAGCGCCACTACTTCGACCACAATGCAACCACGCCGATCGACCCCCAGGTCCTCGACGCAATGATGCCTGCCTTGCGCGAAGTCAGCGGCAACGCCTCCAGCATCCACGGTTTTGGGCAGGATGCCCGCCTGTTGGTCGAGTCCGCCCGGCTTCAAGTCGCCGAGTTTCTACGCTGCGAGCCCAAGGAAGTCGTCTTCACCAGCGGCGGAACCGAGTCCGACAATCTAGCCATTCTCGGCGCCGTCCGCGCCGCCTCCGGCGGTCCCAAGCACGTGGTTACCACGGCCATTGAGCACCCGGCCGTCCTGCAGCCCTGCCGTCAACTGGAGCGCGAGGGCGTCTCGGTCGACTATGTGCCCGTCGGTTCGAGCGGCGTGATTACTGTCGCCGACATCCGCGCCGCCTTGCGGCCCGAAACCGTCTTGGTTTCCGTCATGCACGCCAATAACGAATTGGGCACGCTGCAACCGGTCGCCGAGATCGCCGAAGCCACGCATGCCGTTGGAGCTCTGCTGCATTCCGACGCAGTCCAAAGCGCGGGCAAGGTCCCGATCGACGTCGATGCCCTCGGCGTCGACCTGCTATCCATCAGCGCGCACAAGATCTACGGCCCCAAAGGTGTCGGAGCGCTCTACGTTCGCAAAGGCGTTGAGATCGACAGCGTCCAGTTCGGCGGACGTCAAGAGCGCGCCCGCCGCCCCGGCACCGAAAACGTCCCCGGCATCGTTGGCCTCGGCGCTGCTTGTGAGCTAGCCACGGTACGCCTTGCAACTGAATCCGTTCGTCAAGCGGCCTTGCGCGACCGCCTGGAGCGAGGCATCCTCGATCAAATCCCCAATGCCTGGGTCAACGCCGGCGGCAGCCCGCGGACGTGCAACACCACGAACATAGGCTTCGCCGGCATCGAGGGCGAACCCCTGCTCATCTCGCTCGACCTCAAGGGCTTCGCTGTCTCCAGCGGAGCCGCTTGCTCCAGCGGAGCCGTCGAACCATCGCATGTGTTGCTGGCCATCGGCCTCTCGCGCGAACAAGCCCGCTCCTGCCTGCGTTTGTCCATCGGCACCGGCACAACAGCGCAAGACGTCGATCGGTTTCTCGCCGTCTTGCCCAGCGTCGTCGAGAGGCTTCGGGCGCTGGCGCCTGCTGATCGTTAAGCCATGGCCGAACAACTCATCGCCGTAGCCATGAGCGGCGGAGTCGATAGCTCCGTCGTCGCCGCCTTGCTCCACGCCGAACAGCGACCCGTCGTCGGCATGACGATGCAGCTGTGGAACCAGCAGCGCATCCCCGAGTTGATCCCCGAGGGCGGCGCCGCCGGACGCTGTTGCTCGCTCGACGACGTCTACGACGCCCGCCGCGTCGCCCAGTCCGTCGGCATCCCTTTCTACGTCGTCAATTTCGAAGATCGCTTCGAGCAGGAGGTCGTCGCGCCTTTCGTCGCCGACTACGTCTCCGGACGCACTCCCATCCCCTGCACGATCTGTAACAACCTCATCAAGTTCGACCAGTTCCTCGACATGGCTAAGCAGGTCGGCGCCGAAACCATCGCCACCGGACACTACGCCCGCATCGATCGAGACGCCTCCACCGGCCGCTGGCTGCTCCGCAAGGGCATCGACGAGAGCCGCGACCAGTCCTATTTCCTGTTCGGGCTCACCCAAGACCAACTCTCGCGCTCTTCCTTCCCGCTGGGCGGCATGCAGAAAGACGAAGTCCGTTCGCTTGCCAAGAAGCTCAACGTGCCGGTCGCCGACAAGGGCGAGAGCCGCGAGATCTGCTTTGTCCCCAACGGCGACTACGCGCAATTCGTCGAGAAATACCTCGAACAGAAGGGCGGGGAAGCCATCGCCCAAGGCGTCGTCGTCGATTCCGAAGGCAAGCCTCTGGCCGAGCACGGCGGCGTGCATCGTTTTACTGTCGGTCAGCGTAAGGGTCTCGGCGTCGCTCTCGGCAAGCCCGCCTACGTCACCGAGATCCGCCCCGCCACCGGCGAAGTCGTCGTCGGCTCCAAAGAGTTGCTCAACAAGACCACTTTTGACGTCGAGCGCCTGAACTGGATCTCCATCCCGGACCTCGACGCTCCGCTACGCGTGGAAGCCAAGATTCGCTATCAATTTCGGCCTCGATCGGCGACGATCAGGCCGTCCCAAACCGCGGGTCGCGTGACCGTCGAGTTCGACGCGGCCCAACTGGCTATCACGCCCGGCCAGGCGGCGGTTTTCTATCAGGGCGACCTTGTTGTCGGCGGCGGCTGGATTGTCTAGCCTCTCGAACGCCCGAGTATAGTATTGAAATGGTGAAGTCGCTGTGGCTGCTGGGCTGGCTGCTCGTCCCCAGCATTGCGCTTTCCCAAATCCCTTCGCCGGCGTCTCATTTTGGCTTTCCCATGGGGGCCGATCGCCGCCTCGTGGGCTGGTCTTCGGTCGTTTCTTACTACCAAGCTCTGGCGGCTCAAAGCCCTTCTGTACTCTACGAAGAGATCGGCCGCACCACCGAAGACCGCCCCTTCGCCCTGGTCACCGTCTCCTCGCCCGCGAACCTCGCCCAACTCGGACGTTTCCGCCGCGTGCAAGAACGCCTCGCCGATCCGCGGCTCACCACCGCCGCGCAGGCCGAGTTCCTCATACCGCGCGGCAAACCGGTCGTCCTGATCACTTGCTCCATCCACTCCACCGAAGTCGCTTCCACCATGACCGCAATGGAGTATGTCTATCGGTTGGTTACCGAGGATACGCCCCGCAACCGCAAGATTCTCGACAGCGTAATTGTTCTGCTCGTGCCCTCGCTCAATCCCGACGGCGTCGATAAGGTCAAGGATTGGTACGACCGCTGGGTCGACACGCCGTACGAAGGCGCGCCCATGGTCGATCTCTATCAGCGTTACGTCGACCACGACAATAACCGCGACTGGTACGCCTTTACGCAAAAAGAAACCCGCCTCGCTGTCGAGAAGATTCATAACGTTTGGCATCCGCAAATCGTCTACGACGTCCACCAAATGGCCTCCAGCGGAGCGCGCATCTTCGTGCCGCCTTGGGATGACCCCATCGATCCCAACATCGATCCGTTGATTGTCCAGCAGACCAACGCCTTCGGTGCAGCGATGGCCACAGATCTCACCGCCGCGGGTAAGACCGGCGTCGTCATTAACGGTATCTACGACTACTTCACGCCCGCGCGCCACTACCAGAGCTACCACGGCGGTATGCGCCTGTTGAGCGAATCCGCGTCGGTGCGCTATGCCACGCCGATTGAGACGGCGTTTTCCTCGCTCCAAACCAGCGGCCGCGGCTACAACGCCCAGCGCTCCAGTTGGAACTTCCTAGAACCGTGGCCGGGTGGCGAGTGGACGTTGCGCGACATCATTGACTACCAGCTCGTTACCTTCGAGTCGGTGTTGTACACGGCGGCGCTGCGCAGCGACGAGCTGCTGCGCAACTTCTACCGAGTCGGCCGAAGAGCGCTGCAGCAAGACCATCCAGTCGCTTTCGTGTTGCCTAAGCAGCAGCACGACCCGAACGCACTCGCGAGGCTAATCGAAACCTTGCAGTTTGGCCTGGTCGAGATTTCCACGGCGCGCGGCGGCTTCCGCGCCGCCGGGCGCCAGTTCGCTGCCGGAGACTACGTCATTCGCATGGACCAGCCCTACTCGTCCTTCGCCAAGACCTTACTCGAAAGCCAGATCTATCCCGAGCAGCGTCAGTATCCCGGCGGTCCTCCGCGGCGGCCTTACGACGTCACCGCGCATTCGTTGCCGCTGCTCATGGGCGTCGATGTCGTGCAAGTCGACGAGCCGCTAAGCGTCTCGCTCTCATCGTTGCCGAAGTTCGTTCCCGCGGCCGGTCGAGTCGGCGCCGGGCAAGCGCTCAGTTTTTCCCCCGCCTACGGCAATTCCTGGATCGCCGTGAACCGCTTCCTCAACGCCGGCAAGCAGGTATATCGCGATCGCACCAACGGACGTTTCTTCATCCGCGCCGATAGCCCCGAATCGCAAGAGGAAATTCGACAAATCGCCCGCGAACTGAGCGTGGACTTCTCGCCCGCGCCCACCGCGCTGGAAGCCTATCGCCTTCTCCGCCGTCCGCGTATCGGCGTATACAAGGGCTTTGTCCCCATGGCCGACGAAGGCTGGACGCGTTGGCTCCTTGAGCGGTACGAATTCAGCTACGACTCGATTGACAACGCTCGGCTCGAAAGCGGCAATCTCTCTAGCACTTACGACGTCATCATCCTGCCTGACGCCTCCCCCGGCCTTCTGCATGCCGGCTACGTCGAGGGCGCAAGCTACGACGGCGCTCGCGTGCCCCCGGCCTACTCCGGCGGCATCGGCGACCGCGGCGCCGCGGCGCTGCGGACGTTCGTCGGCGAGGGAGGTACTGTCGTCGCTTTCAATGGTGCGTCCACCTACGCCATTGACCGCATAGGCGCGCCTGTGGAAAACATCTTGCGCGACGTTGGCGACCGCCGCTTCTATGCTCCTGGCGCGCTGCTCAATACTGAAATCGAGACGACACATCCACTCTCGTTCGGCATGCGCCCCCGGGAAGCTCTGTGGTTTGAATCCGGCCCGGTCTTCCGGCGCTCCCACGTCGGCGATTCCCAAGTACGCGTGGTCGCCAAGTACCCTGCCGCCAACATTTTGGCGTCTGGCTGGTTAATGGGCGAGGAGTACATCGCCAATCGCGCCGCGGTCGTCGACGTCGAATTCGGCAAGGGGCACTTCGTCCTCTTCGGCGTTCGCCCTCAGTACCGCGGCCAATCCAACGCCGCCTTCAAAATGGTCTTCAACTCCCTCTTCTACTGGTAAGGTACGGTCCGCCATGACTGTACCCTTACGTGTCCCGAAGACATCGGTAACAGAACGACCCAAGTACCCTTCGTTCTGGTCAGACGCTCGACACTGCCGCTAGGAACAGCGCGATGGCGCCGCCAGCCGTGATCACGCGCCAACGCCGAGTGATCTTCTGGCCGCGCAAGAGGGCTTCGATGCGATTTCCGCCGAAGAGCTTCTTCATTCCGTTGCGGGCTATAAGCTCCGCCGCGACATAGACGCCGGCGCCCGCTAGCAGGGGAATGCTCAATGCCTCGACCAGGTATTTTGTCGTCCACCCAACCAGGTGAAAACCCAAGAACAAAAGTGATGGTACGAATATCGCGAGTGCGGCGCCCTGAGCGATGTGGCCGAAGTAGAGACGTCGGAAGGCAGTTCGCAGAGCGCCAGTGATGCGCTGTGCATAATCGTCGGTGAGTCCTCCCAATGCCTTTAGCCGCTGGGCGCCGTCTGGTCCTTCGCCGATTTGCGCATTCGCCTCGGACAACAAGCACAACTGGACTGCCTCAACCAGCGCTCTTTCGGGGCGGACCGAGATACGTGACGACTGCTTTACGGCCTGTTCAAGGCGCTTCAAGTCCTCTTCCAGCAAGACTTCAACGATGTTCTTGTAGTCGAACACTTTCGCATCGTCGCCATAGCCCACCAGGCGAACCGCACGGTTTTCGCCGACTTCGATGATCATCTCGCAGACCTGGCAACTAAACGAATAGTTTCGACGTGCGGACGTCGAAGAGGCGCTCGTTTCACCCTGGCGCACAGTCGCGATCCCTCGAAGCTGATCAAGCGAACAGGAGCGAAGTCGCGAAACGATCTCTGGATTCTCGTCGGCGACATTCGTTCCGAACGTCGATGAGACGGAGCACCAGACTTTCCAGTACCGGTGACGCGTTCCCGTTGCACCGCATGAGGAGCAGTTGACGTATCCCGACGCGCCGCACTGGCCGCAGTGTACGTCGCCCGCGCCGCCGCAGCCCCAGCACGTCACGGTGCGCGCGCCGGAGCAGGTGAAACACGTGCGGGTCCCGCGGCCCAGGCATGCCGAGCAATTCGTCGTCTCCGTCGCGCTCTGGCTCACGTAGCGATTGTTGAAACCGTCCCAAACTTGCTTGGTGACGTACTGCGTCTGGCGCCCCATTCCGCCGCAGGTTCCGCAGGCCTCCGTTCCGCTGCCGCCGCATTTGCGGCAGTTGGCTTTGCGCGAGCCCGAGCAAGAAAGGCAACGGCTCCGCCCTCGGCCTCCGCAGCCGACGCAACGCGTTCGACCCTGTCCGGAACAGCTCGCGCAGGGTATTCCTGCCCCGAATGTTTGCGGCCCGTCGAAGCAGTCCGATGCCCGCAGTGCAGAGTTGTCGCTCCCGGCGGCGTCGGCCCAGCCGCCGAGTTTTTGCGGCAAACGCGCTTGCGCTGTCCCGCGCGCCGTTTGTGCGGCGCCTTCGGCTTGTCCTGGAGCCGAAAATGTGTTTACTCCTCCGGGCAGTCCGCCCGCGCCTTCGACGCGTTCGATGTGGAATTCCGGTACGAAATTCCAGGTTGCGTTGCCCTCGACCGCGTGGCTGCGTTCCGGGCCGCGTGACAGGGAAGAGCGATCAAATCGGGTGAGTGGTTCGACGAGCGCGATCACGCGCTGCAGGAGCAAATCAGCGGGCGTTTCCATACACGAACATCGAGGATAACAGACCGTTGAATGGCCGATTCCCACCGGTGGCAGCCCAGCGCCCGACTAGGGCAGTGGTTTAAACGCTCTCGAAACTGGCTTCAAGCAGCCGCAAAAACTCATCCACATCCGACTTAGCGATATTCATCGGCGGACTAATCCGAATCACATTCCCATACAACCCGCCGCCGCCAATCAGCAATCCATTCCGCCGCGCGGCCTCCAGTAATGCCTTGGTACGCTTCGGCGCCGGCGTTTTTGCCTCGCGGTCCTCCACCAGTTCCAGCGCCTGCATCAATCCTTTGCCGCGTACATCGCCGATCACGGGATACTTCATCTGCAACGCCTCAAGCCCCGCGCGCAAGTGTCCGCCGACCTCTTCGCAGTTGGCCAGCAGGTTATTCTCCTCGACGAAATCGATCACCGCCTTGGCCGCCGCCGTTGTCACGGGATTGCCGCCGAACGTCGACAGCGTCAGGTAACGCATCGAGTCGGCCACCTCCGGCCGCGCCGTTGTCGCACCGATCGGCAGCCCGTTCCCTAGTCCTTTGGCGAAGGTCATCACGTCGGGCGTCACGCCGTAGTGCTCCATGCCGAACCACTTGCCCGTGCGCCCCCAACCCGTTTGCACTTCGTCGGAAATGATGATGCCGCCGTGCTCGCGGACGATCTTCGCCACGATCTCGAAGTACTCTTTCGGCGGCGTGACGAACCCGCCCACTCCTTGGATCGGCTCGGCAATCATCCCAGCGACCTTGCCCGAGGTCGTCGTCTCAATCAATTCCTTCACGTCCTGCGCGCACTTCACGCCGCACTCGGGATACTTCTGCCCAAACGGACACCGGTAGCAATACGCGTTGTGCGCATGCACGAATCCGCCTTGTGCCGGCAGCGGCGTGCGCCAGTTGCTGTTGCCCGTCATGCTGCGGCCTGCTTCGGTGCGCCCGTGGTAGCTGTGCCGCAGCGCCACGATGTCCGCGTGTCCGGTGTGTATGCGCGCCAGGGCGATCGCCGTCTCGTTCGCTTCCGAGCCGCTATTGGTGAAGAAAGACTTTGTCAGCTTGCCCCCAGGACTCACTTCGGCGATCTTCCGCGCCAAGGCGATTTGGGGCTCGGTCGCGTACAGCGTCGAGACATGCACCAACTTATCGATCTGGTCATGGATCGTCTTGCTGACCTTCTCATTGCAATGCCCCACGCTGACGGTGACGATGCCGCCAAAGAAATCGAGGTACTGCTTTCCGTCCGCGTCCCAGACGTATTGGTCCTTGCCCTTGGCGATTACCAACGGCTCTTCAAACAGGTGAAAGACGGCAGGGAAGAGGAATTCTTTCCCCGCCAGGATGATCTCGTTGCGATTCACAGGCGCCTCACGTTCCCTATTATCATGGTCTGGAGCCCCGCACTCGCGGTGTTGCCGGGCGTTCCTAACGAAGAGGGCTTCGCCATGAATACTCTGAAAAAATCCATCTTGATAGCGGGCGCCGCACTGGCGGTCGCGGGAGTGATGACCGTGTCAGCAGCAGTCAAAGACGGCGTCATAGGAGAAACCTCCGTACGCCCGGCGATGCATCCTTTCGGAGACCACCGAATTTTCATGCAAGGTCCGACCGAGATGATGAAGACCTTCGAGAGCGGCAACGTCTACCTCAAGAAGGGCCAGTCTCCCCACCCGCCGCACCGCCACATCGATGAAGAGATCATGCTCGTCACGCAGGGCTCGGGCGAAATCGTCGTCGATGGCCAAGTCACCAAGGTCAATCCCGGCTCCATGATGTACACCGGCAGCAACGTCGAGCACGGCATCACGAACACCGGCGACGAAGAGCTGGTCTTCTACTACTTCAAGTGGGTCAAGAAGGACTAGATCCGAGCCGCTTCAGCGGCGCTGCGAACAACAAGCGCAGGGGCAGTCACGGCGTTAATGGATCCGATGCCAGCGGGGAGAGGCAGGGACAGCCAACTGCGCTGTTACCAATCACCGCTTGTCGTTACTCGTGCACCGAGCGCTTTCGCGCGAGCAGCAAAAGATTTCGCCGCTCCAGCATCATCAAAGTTCACGTCAAACGAGTGTCCCTCTAACAGCGCATCCACCATGGCTTTGGATCGCGGCAAGTCATTTGCGGTGGTCTCGCGCATTAGCTTGGTTAGCGAAATCTTGCGCAACCCCGCTTCCCATCCAACTACTTTGACGATTGGCATCCTTCGATCCGACAGATGGAGTAAACGGAACAGCCCGCCGAGGTCCGTCGTCACCATGTTAGTGGAAGATCGCTGCGACGAAGGCCGACTCCCTAACGGTGGCGACTCGGACGGATCGTCGCTTGCACTAGGACCGCTTGATCGCCACCACCCGCGCCGGCACCCCATCCGCGTCGAGCACCTTCAGCGGCAACGCGCACAACTCCACTCGCGGCGTCGTGACTTCGCCTAAGTTGCACAGATACTCAATCATCGGAATCCCCTGCCGCAGTATCACGTCGTGGCTGACGAATTCCTCAATCGACGCCTGGCGCCCGTCAAGCAAGCCGCGTATCGGTTCATCCTGCGGGAAGTCGTAGCCGACGATGGCCGGCTTCCGCGCCGCTAGCCACTCGCAAGCGTCTCGCGTCAGGTAAGGCGCTTGCGTCCAAAACTCCGGCTGGCCCAGCGAGTACCGCCCGTCCCAGGCCATCTTGACGATCACAATATCGCCTGCCCGAACATGCCCGCCCGCCGCAGCTAGCGTGTCTGCCGAAATCGCCATATTGTCTGCCAGGGCGCTCACATCCACGATGGCCGCCTCGCCCACAAAGGTATTCATATCGAAGCTCGTCGTTGTTGGCCCGTCGGGCAACATGTGCCGCGGTGCGTCGATGTGCGTAAAGCCGTGGACCGCGAAAGCCAATCGCGTGATCTGGAAGTCGTCGCCGCGATCGAATGCCGCAGGCAGCATCCGCTCCACACGCCAGCGGAAGTGATCCTCAATCGGATACGTCAGATCGATTACTCGTCGCATGTGTTCTAGATTGCCGCATTCAACGGTCAATTCCGATATCTTGTCACGAGATGTCTTCCGTCAATCGCGTGGCAATCATTACCGGAGGTGCGGCAGGCATCGGCAGAGCGTGCGCCATACGCTTTGCCGCAGAGGGCATGAAGATCGCGATCGGCGATCTCTCCGCCGAAGACGGCGCGCAAACGATGGCCGCGCTCAACGAGATGGGCGCCGACGTCCTCTTTCTCCCTGGCACGATCGCCGATGAGCGCTTCTCGAAAGAACTAGCGTCCGCCGCTCTCGATCGCTGGGGTTCCATTGACGTGCTCGTCGCCAATGCCGCCAACCGCAACTTCACTCCATTGCGACACGCATCCGAACAAGAGTGGGACGACATGCTGGCGGTCAATCTGAAAGGCACGGCATTCTCCTGCAAGGCCGTGCTGCCGCAGATGATCGCGCAGCAGTCCGGCTCCATCGTGCTCATCTCCTCGGTCCACTACCAAGTCGGCCGCAGCCAGATGCCGATTTACGACGCCACCAAGGCAGGTATCGTCTCACTGACCAAGAGCCTTGCCGTCGATCACGCCCGCGACGGCATCCGCGCCAACGCCGTCTGCCCTGGCTTCACGATCACCGACTTTCACCTACGCAAGGCCCGCGCTGAGGGACGCTCCGTTGACGAGCTCAAGCGCTCCAAAGTAGGTCTGCTGCAACGTCCGGCGGAGCCGCCGGAAATCGCCGCCGCCGTCTACTTCCTCGCAAGCGATGAAGCCTCGTTCATCACCGGTCAAGCGCTTATGGTCGACGGCGGTCTATCCGTCGGTTAACGCCGCATGACGCATATCGGCGGCGTCTTGCCCGAATGATTCATGTACGGCTCGCGGCGAACAAGTTCCAGCGTTTTGCCCTGCTGCCATTGCCCCGCCATCAGCTTCGCGCCGCGCGACTGCGCGCTCAAGTGTTGTAGTACCGTTGCCGGGACTTGGTCCGGGTCGCGGAGTTGCACGCGAGGGCTCACAACAATGTCCACGCAGCTCAATCCTTGCCTTTCGTGTTCCACGAACTGGTAGTCGCCGGGCATCCCCCCGTGCCGTCGCGGCAGGACCACTTCCAAGACCGACAAGACGTCTCCGCCCGTGAAATGCATGCCGCCCGCGGTCAGTTTTTCGTAGCTGCGGATTGTGTGAAGACGCAGGTTGAAGCCTGCGCGCTCGAGCCCGCAGCCGCAGCCGCCTG
>CAZYOX010000015.1:0-9825 GCA_964649285.1 uncultured Bryobacterales bacterium
TCCCCTTCCCTCTATTGCTCGAATAGCCGGTCCCCGAAAACCAGGCGGGCTTACCAAAGCAAGAAGGTCTAAATTGAGGTAAACATCTTGTGGGCAAATTGAGTAGGTTCAAAAATGCCTCGGTACGAAGCGTTCACGAAAAATCGGAACGATCCTACCGGTACTACTTTCCTATCAAGGGAATAGGACGGTTATTGGTTTGCGAGATACGGACTAGGCTATTTTCCGAGGCCGGGTTCCAGGGGCATCGCCAAGGGCGGCTCGACGAGGAAGTCTAGGCCGGACATCGATTCCAACGCTTGCGAGAGAGCTCGGTGGGGCGCCGGCTCGGTGGTGATGACGAAGGGCAAGTCTTGGCGGTCGAAGCTTGGTTCTTGCAGGACGGCGTCGATGCTGACGTCGGCGGCGGCTAGCAGACGGGCGAGTTCGGCGATGATGCCTGGCCGGTCGCGAACGCGGAAGCGCAGGTAGTAGCCGCGGATTTCTTCGTCGAGGGGGGTCGGTTGGCGCTCTTCGAGATCGGTGAAGGCGAAGGGCGAGGCGTGAATCGGGCTCTTCTTGGTGAGCTCGCGGGCGACGGAAATCAGATCGCTAACCACGGCGACGCCGGTAGGCGTGGGACCCGCGCCGCGTCCGTAGTGGAAGGTGTCGGCGCCGTGAGCGCCGGCGGCCCAGATGGCGTTGTAGGAGCCGGCGACGCTGGCGAGGATGGCCTTGCGCGGCAGCAGGACAGGGCGCACGGAGAGGAACAGCCCGCCGGCGGAATCCTCGGCGGAAGCGACGAGGCGGACGGTGTGGTTGAGGCGATTGGCGTAGAGAAAGTCGACGTCGCGGATGCGCCGGATGCCCTCTGTGTGGATCCAGTCAGGACGGACGCGGACGCCAAGTGCTAGGGCGGCCAGCAGAGCGAGCTTGGCGCGGGCGTCGAAACCGTCGACATCGGCGGAAGGATCCGCTTCGGCGTAGCCGAGCTGCTGCGCTTCGGCGAGCACGACGTCGAGCGATTCTCCGCGGCGCTCCATCTCGGTGAGGATGAAATTGCAGGTGCCGTTGAGGATGGCCAGGATCCTCTCGATGCGATCTCCGGAAATCCCTTCGCGCAGCGCGGTCAGGATGGGGATGCCCCCGGCGACGCTGGCTTCCATGGCCAACCCGACCCCGGCGGCGGACGCAGCCTGCCAGATCTCGGCGCCGCGTTGGGCCATAAGCTCCTTATTGGCGGTGACCACTGACTTTCCGGCGGCGATGGCCGCCTCGATTATCTCGGCGGCAACCGTCGTGCCGCCGACAAGTTCCGCGATGATGTGGATTTCAGGGTTCGTTACCACGTCCCGCCAGTCGGCGGTTCGAATGGCGTTGGGAAAGCGGGCGGCTCCCGCGGGAGCCGAGGCGGCGACCGAGCGCGAGCAGATCGCTTTGACGACCAGCGGACAGCCGAGTTTGCGGGCGATGCGGGCTCCGTTGTCGGCCAGAATTTCGAGCGTGCCTCTCCCGACGTTGCCGAGACCGACGATGCCAATGTTAATCGGGGAAGCCATAAGCTTCCCATGATAGCTAAGACTAGAAGGCCGCTAAGTGACTGGGATTAGGCCGTTTTTGGTCGGTTTCCACACGTCGCGGCTGGCCGCCTTCACCGGCGGGATTGGCCTCGTCGAAGGCCTGTTTGGGGAGAACGGCCTCGTAAGGGGCGGCGTTGGGTTCGGCGGTGAAGCTCCGCCACATGGGCAGCGCGGCTGCGTCGAACTGGGTCATGGGATTGAGGCCCAGAATCAGCTCGATGGTGCGTAGGACGGAGGGCGTGGAGTAAAACGTGGAGTCCTTGACGGCCCGCTTGGCATAGGGGCTGGCGATGAAGCCGAGGGAGCGGTGCGAATCGACGTGATCGGCGCCGTCTTGGGCATCGTCTTCCATAACGAAAACAGCGGTTTGGGGCCAAGAAGCGCTTTGCGAGACGCCCTCGATGAGACGTCCGAGGGCATAGTCGTGCTCGGCCATCATGGCTTTGGCGGTCGGGTAACCGGGGGATCGCCCGGCGGTGTGATCGTTGGGCAAGTAGACCAGCGCAAGCGCAGGCAGTTGGCCTGCGGCCTCGAGACGCTTCCAGTCGGCCAGGAACAGGTCGACGCGTTTGCCGTCGGGGACGGATAGGTCGAAGGCGGGATAGTCGAGGGCGGAGAGCGGCTTCAAACCTGTATCGATCGTGTTGGCGAACAAGCCGTAGTTGCGCACCGTGAGGCCAGCCGAGAGAGCATTGGACCACAGATAACCGGCAGGAGGAAAGCTGGCCGTGTCGCCGCCCTCGAAAACGTTGCGGTTGAGGCGGCGGCCGAGGGCGGAAGGCCAAAGCTTCTCGACGAAATCGTTAGCCATCGCAGCCGTGGACCAGTTCTGGCCGTCGGCGCTGACATCGCCGACAGCGTAGAAGTTGTCGAGCAAGACGAACTGTTCCGCCAGACGGCGGTGATTGGGCGCGACATCGGGACCGAAGACGACTAGGTCCGTATCGCCCTCGGCATGGTCGAGGTCGCCGAGCACTTGGTCAAAGGTGCGGTTTTCTTTGAGCACCAAGACAATGTGCTTGATTGGAGAAGCATCGCCGGGACGGTTGGGAATGGGATTGCCCGCAGGTACGCCGGCATCTTCGAGCAGCGTGTCGTCGTAGAGGATGTTCTCGCTGGCGCGCTCCGTCAGCGCGCGCAACATGCCCGGATCCAGCGGCGGAAGCAGGCCCAGCGAACCCTTTTGCAAGGAGGCGACATACTGCTGCTCGGAGCCGCGATCGGTTGGGTTGGGTCCGCGGGGAGCCGGAACGGATCCGCTGCCCTTACCGGAGAGATAGACGATGGCCCCGTTTTGCCGCTCAGCGACAGCGATGGGATACCAGCCGGCTGGGACCGCGCCGATGAGCTCGGTCCGAGCAGCGGAGACGTCAGCCAGGATGATGGCATTGTTTCCCGAGGCGGCGATGTAGAGACGTTTGCCATCGGGGCTGAGCGAAAGAGCCGTGGGGGCGGTGCCGGCGGGGGCGCGCGCGCCGGGGCCTAGAGGAATGCGTTCCAGCAGACGGACGCGATCGCTCGCGGTGAGTCCATAAACCCAGACGTCGTTGGTGTTGGCGCAGGCAACGTAAAGGCGAGCGGTGATGGGCAGGCCCTCGTCTTCGTGGGTTTCGACGGCGCCTTCGAGTAGAACCATGTCGGTCGGTAGGCTGCCGCTGGGGACTTTCTCGAGCAGGCGGCCGTCGGGCAGCGAGTAAAGACCGACCGAAGCTTCGCCCCAGTGGCTGATCCATAGCGATTGGCCGCGCTGTCCGAGGCGGAGGCGGTACGGTCTGGGTCCAACCGAAAAGGTGCTAACGCGCTGGCCGCTGCTCAAGTTGATGATCGAGACCGTGTCGTCGAATAGGTTGGCGGCGTAGAGGAAACGCTCATCGGGCGAGAGCAGGATATCGCCAATGAAGTCGCTGTCGGAGAGCGCGCCCTCGACGGCGGCGTATTCGCCGGAACGCTCCAGATGTCCCCCAGCGAACTTGAAGGCGAGCACCGAACCGCGGGCGCCGCCGGAGACGAACAGGCGCTCGCCTTTAGCATCGAGTGTGAGGCCTAGCCAGGCTCCCGGCGCGGGAGTCTCGGAGACGACAGCGCCGACATCGAGATCGACAACGCTCACCGAGGGCGGAAGGAAGCCAGAGTTGAGCACAAACGCGTGCTTGCCGTCGGGGTGTAGCGCGAGCGCCAGCGGCAAGGTGCTGAGCTCCACCTGCTTGCCGGCCGGGGTGATGGGCCAACCGTTGGGCAGGATGGCTGCGCCGTCGGGGCGCCGCCCTGCAAACGGCTGCCCAAGCAGCAAGCAGGGTACGGCCAGCAGCAAGAACCTTGCGGGAGTCATCGCGCTTTAGTCTAGCGATGAGCGGGCTGTCGCCGGGCGAACGTGTTAGAGCCGACTCTTGATTTCTTGCACGATCGCGCGGGTCGCGGTGGACCGGTTGAGCGTGTAGAAGTGCAGCCCGGAAACACCCTGGTCTAGCAAGTCTTCGCACTGGCGCACGGCATGAAGCATGCCGATCTGCGCCACGGCTTCATCGTCGTCCTCTACCGCCTCGATTTTGCGAAGCAGGCCGGCGGGAATCGACGCGCCGCAGATTTGGGTGAAGCGCTTGATGCTCTTGACGTTGCGGATGGGCATGATGCCGGCGATGATCGGTATCGAGATGCCGGCGGCGACGGCCTGATCGCGAAAGCGGTGGAAGTCGTCGTTGCTGAAGAACACGTTGGTGATGAGGAAGTCCACACCGGCGTCGACTTTGCGCTTGAGGTTGTCGAGATCGGCCTCGGCGCTGGGGGCATCGGGATGCTTCTCGGGGTAGCAGGCCGCGGCTAGGCAAAACGTGTGGCTGCCGCCGCGAATGTACTCAATCAACTCATTGGCGTAAGCGAAGCCGCCCGGCGTCGGTTTGAACTCGGCATCGCCTTTGGGCGGATCGCCGCGCAAGGGTAGGACGTTGTGGATGCCGCCCTGGTCGAGCCTCGCCAAAACTTCGGCGATCTCTTCGCGAGTGGAGCCCACGCACGTGAGGTGGGCCATGGCCTCGATGCCTATCTCGTTCTTGATGCGGGTGACCAGATCGACGGTCTTGCGGCGCGTAGAGCCGCCGGCGCCGTAGGTGACCGAGACGTAATCCGGCTCTAGAGGCCGCAGCGCCTCTATGGTGCGAAATAAGTCCTCGAAACCCTCGTCCGATTTAGGCGGAAAGAATTCGAAGGAGACGGTACGACGGCCGCTCTGGAGAGTGTCGATGATTTTCATCGGCGAAATTCCAGACTAGCATCTGCTTTCTAAGAGGCAATAGGCGAGTATTAGCGGGCCTCGAAGCCGAGGTAGGCGACAGCGGGACCGGAGAGGTCTCCCGGCTCGTCCGTAAGCTTTCGAAGGGACACAGCACGGAGTTGGCGGAGGGTACGCCTGGCCCCAACGGTCCAAGGACCGCTCGCTCTCGCGGCGACGGCAGACGACAACGGACAAGGCGACCGTAAAGAACCGTTTGTAACGCTGCTGCCGGGGGCATGTGTCATTTATATTCCGAAGGAGCTCCTTCCTCTTGGACCTCCGCGACCGCACGCCGCTATACTGATATTCGCGCCTGCGGCGCTCTGGATCTTTGGGGACGCGGGCGGTTGATTCTCCACTTAAGGGCAATGACTCGTCGCAGTTTTCATGAATGGTCCGTTTTCATCTTGGGCGGTATAGCTCAGGCGGCGCTTGCGCTGCCAGCATTGGCTTATTTGCTGCTTCCGGGCGGGAAAAAATCTTCCGATGACACCTGGACGGATGCGGGAAGCGTTGCGGCGTTGCCGACCGATCGGCCCATTCAGATGGCTGTCCAGCGGGAACGGCAGGATGCGTGGAAGAAATCAGTAGAAGAAATTAACGTTTGGGCGGTCAAGAAGAGTGAATCCGAGGTGGTCGTGTACTCGCCTCAGTGTACTCACCTCGGCTGCGGCTACCACTGGGAAAACGAAGTAGAACACTTCGTTTGCCCTTGTCACGAATCCGTATTCAGCAAGGACGGCGCTGTAATCAGCGGCGTCGCCCCGCGCCCGCTGGATAGATTTGAGACGAAGATCGAAGGCGATCGATTGTGGTTAGGCCCGCTGAGTCCTGGTGGGAAAGGATAAAGGCGAGTGTTTCAGGGCTTGTTGAATTGGGTCGACGACCGTACGGGAGTCGTCACGGCGATCAAGAGATTTCTGGACGAAGAGATTCCGGCCTCTAGCGGTTGGCATCAGGTCTTCGGCAGCGTTGCGCTCTTCATCTTGCTGACCCAGTTCGCGACCGGCGTATTGCTGGCATTGAATTTCGCACCGCAGCCCGGCGTCTCCTACCTCAGCCTCCAATACATTGTGAATGAGATTCCCGGCGGCCGCCTGATCCGCGGCTTGCACCACTGGGGCGCGAGCATGATGGTCGTGATCGTCGTGCTGCATATGATCCAAGTCGCTATCTGGGGGGCGTACAAGAAGCCTCGGGAAGCGACGTGGATCGTGGGAATCCTCTTGCTTCTGCTTACATTGGGCTTTGGCCTGACTGGCTACCTGTTGCCCTGGGATAACCGAGCCTACTGGGCGACGACGGTAACCGTCCAGATCTCTGGTTTGCCGCCAGGCGGAGCGATAGTCCAATCGTTGATGGGCAGCCCCGACGGGCAGGTTGGCATTGGAGCATTCCAGCGCTTCTACACCATGCACGTCATGGTGCTTCCCGCTATCACCCTGGCGCTGGCTTTGTTTCACGTCGTGTTGGTGCGCCGGCATGGAGTCGCGCCCCAACCCGGAGATGAACGGCTTCCCAAGAAGCGCTTTTACCCGGAACAGGTTTTCAAAGACACTGTGGCGGTCTTTGCGACATTCGGCATCCTATTTGGCTTGGCGCTCCTGGCGGACGTACCGATGGAGAAGCTTGCCGATCCGCAGGATCTCTCCTACGTACCTCGGCCGGAGTGGTACTTCTTGTTCCTCTTCCAAACGCTGAAGTACTTTGAGGGCTCTTGGGAAGTGGTCGGCGCAGTGATTTTGCCGACGCTTGCCGTGATTGCTTTGGCCCTCGTTCCTTTCTTCGATCGGGGCGAGATCAAACGCGTCAGCCAGCGATTCTTGGCGATTGGAACCGTCTTTGCCGCGGCGTTAATCTGGAGCGGATTGACCGTGGCTGCGCTCATGAGCACCCCGGATAACGAGGTCGCCGAGGGACCGGTCGTTGAAGGGGAAGCCGCCGCATGGGCTGCTTTGCCGCCTACGGCATTGGCTGGCCTTTATGAATTTCGGCAACTGGAATGCGTCCAATGCCACAACATTGGCGGCGGTGACCCCAAGGTTGGGCCAGACCTCTCAAGGGCGACGAACCGCCCGGATGAAGCCGAGATGGCGAAGCATCTTTCGGACCCCACTACAGTCGGGCAACAAGAAGAACTATCGCCGCTGCAGACCCAAAGCTTGACGGCCTTGGTCAGCAGCCTCACTCCGGAAAACGGGTCGGCTGTGGCCAACGCACCGGAGTTGCCGGTGTTCGGAGCCAAGGTGTATGCCTCCCAGCACTGTACGGCCTGTCACTTGCTGAACGGCGAGGGACAGACAATAGGTCCGCCCTTGAACGGTGTTGGGCAACGCCGAGACGCGGCATGGCTGGCGGGTCACTTCCGCGAACCTTCGGCGTTTGTGGAAGGTTCAACGATGCCGCCGTTCCCTCTGCCGGAGGCCGAGATGGAGGCGCTCGTCGCCTACATGATGGCTCTCAACTAGGGGAGCCTTCCGGGAGCTAGGTCCGGCAGCTGGCGCCGGAAAATCTACATTCGGGGCGGCCTTTCAGTGCCGTCGGCTTTCGCTAGCGGCGACAACGCGCTATGGTGGAGACGGTCGCTCAGGGGGATTCCTTCATGTTGCGTATTGCGCTGTTCTTATTCGTTTTCACGTCCTTCGCCGCCGCCCAGGCCAACGAAGCGGTTGACCGCTGCAACCGGGCAGGCGAGGTGCTCGACGAGATCATGGCGATTGGAGATAAATCGATCCCGCAGGATTTGCTATCTAGAGCCAACTGCGTGGCGGTTGTCCCCAATCTGATCAAGGGAGCGTTCATCGTGGGCGGCAAGAGGGGCGTTGGGGTTATCGCCTGCCGCGGCGCGGAAGGAAAAGGTTGGACCGGACCCTCCACCGTGAAGATCGAAGGCGGAAGCTTCGGCCTGCAAATCGGGGGCAGTTCCACGGACATTGTTTTGTTGGTCATGAACGCCAAGGGCAAGGAAAAGCTGCTGTCGAGCAAATTCACTCTGGGGGGCGACGCCTCCGTGGCCGCTGGACCCGTTGGCCGGACGGCCAATGCGGAGACGGACCTGCAAATGCGTGCCGAGATTCTCTCTTACTCGCGGGCTCGCGGCGTTTTCGCGGGCATCTCCCTGCAGGGGTCCACGCTGAGAGGGGACGAAGGAGCCGATCGCGACATCTACGGACACCGCGTTTCCCGCAGCGACATCCTCAACGGCTCCGTTGCCGCGCCGCAGAGCTGCTCGTCGTTTGGGCAGACGCTTTCCAAGTACTCCTCACAGGAGCATCGGTAGAGAAACGCCGGCGCCGCTCTCTAAACCAATAGAGCGGCATTGCGTTTTAGTCTGACCGCCTCGGCCCTATGCCGTTGAAATGGGGCGGGCAATGTTGGACAATCGGGCGTCTTGCGCTCTTCGCCCGATGGGCGCGAGATTCCAGGAGCGGCAGCTTAGCCGTTCGACGGGGTGTTGTCCGCCGTCGCTCCCGTACGGAGTCTTGAACTCCTTTTTCCCCAGTTGCCAATGGAGGCGCTCCGCGTGGTCTCATCGTGAGCCGGCGGATCGCAGCATGAGAGGACTTGATGGGACAAGTCTACGACCGCGGCGGAAACAACTCGCCAGATTCGTCTCAGACATCGGAACCGCCGCTCGTCTCCTACTTGCGGGCGCTTCGGGCTGGCGTGAAGACCTGCGTGTTGGCGGCGCTTGCAGGGGCGGCGGCCGGTTGGTCATTCACGGCGGCCTCACAACCCTACTACGTCGCCCGGGCGTCGGTGGAAGTCGCGGGTTTCCCTGAGAGTTCGTTGGAGATGGATCAAGCCGCGCCGTTGACACGGATCTTGGCTGGCGACGACTTCCGTCAAACTGCGGTCGAAGACCTAATTCATGTTCCCGGCCGCCCCACGGACCCCCAATGGGCCGCCGATGTTCGTGCCGCAGCGGCGGGTATCGAGATTACAACGGCGGATCACGGCCGAATCATGGACATTTCCTGCCAAACTGCGAGCCCGAAAGCGGCGGCTGGCCTGGTTAACGCGCTGGCGGAACTTTTTGTCGCAAGCGAGCGGGAGAGGAGCCTGAAGCAGCTCGCGGAGACCCGACAGTGGATGGAAGGCCAATTGGAGATGCTTGCAACGAACGCCCAACGGTCCGAGCATCATCCCGAAGAATATGCAGGCTACGACGAGCTGACGTTGGATGGCTTAGATGGAACTGCCGCGCGGCTCGCTCTAGAAAGACGTCTCGGATACCGCAATCGCGAGGCTGAAGCGAATCGCGAACTCTATGCTGCCTTTCTTACGGGCGTGCAGCAGGCCGGAGCAGCCGCAGGCGCCGCCGCCGGCACAGCGAGGATTCTGGCTACAGCGAAAGTTCCAGCCGAGCCCGTCGGCCCTCGGCCCGGCCGCGGCGCGATCACGGGAACGCTCATCGGCTTGCTCGCGGGCTGCTTGTTCGTCGTCGCGAAGGCCAAGCTGGATCACACCATCAAGCGGCCCGGGGATGCCCGCCGTGCGCTCGGCTTGAGAGAACTTGGCGCCATGCCGGACGCTGCGTTTGAACCGCAGCGGGCAAGGATGACTCCCGCCGGTCTCGCGGCAAAGGAGCCGCCTCGCGCGGAGAAGGCGTACATCGACGATCGGCCATCCTGGCTCGCCGAATGCGTCCGGGGAATACGGACGTCACTGCTGCTCGGAGCAGAACACCCCCGGGTCATCACCATTACGAGCCCGACGGCAGGCGACGGCAAGACGACTGTCGCGGCCAACCTTGCCGCTTCGCTCGCCGAATCCGGTCGAACGACGCTGATTGTCGATGCTGATCTTCGGCGACCGAGGCTTCACGAGGTGTTCGGAGTCTCGAACAGTCAAGGGTTGGTCGACTTGATCGAGGACTCTGACGTCAACGCGCTGGATTTAGCCTTTCAAGTTTCCGAAAGTCTTTGGTTCCTGCCGGCCGGAGTCGCGCCTTTCGGCGGTCCTGGGTTGCTTCATGAAGCTGCGACGCAAGAGTTG